>NZ_JBFBBY010000159.1:0-16254 GCF_040682875.1 Amycolatopsis sp. NPDC051071
GGAAAACTAGCGATACTAAAGGTCCCTTGCTACCCCGGCCAAGTACGTGAAGGCCCCCTTCCTGTACCTAGGCGCAAGGAAGGGGGCCTTCATGTACTTGGGCCAGAGAGCACAGCCTCAGCCAGGGTAGAAGGGATCCGCGTCGGTGACGGTGTGCGCTTGCGGCCGCCAGACCTCGCCCAGTTCCAAGGCGACCCACAGCCCACCGGCGTCGGCGACCAGGTTCTGCCTGCTCGGCGCCGCGGTGACGCCGTGTACCGGCGGCGTCAGGTTCGAGCTGTTGAAGGTGTCCATCCGCTGCCCGTCCAGCGGCACCTTGACCACCGGCAGCGTGCTCGACGACGT
Source organism: Amycolatopsis sp. NPDC051071 (assembly GCF_040682875.1). Classification (NCBI taxonomy): domain Bacteria; kingdom Bacillati; phylum Actinomycetota; class Actinomycetes; order Pseudonocardiales; family Pseudonocardiaceae; genus Amycolatopsis; species Amycolatopsis sp. NPDC051071. Next base: position 346 of record NZ_JBFBBY010000159.1, read on the forward strand.
CGCGACGATCAGGTGGTCCTGCGTCGCCCAGTCGACGTCGACGACATCCTTGAGGTCGCGTTCCTGCAGTTTCCGCGGCGATCGCAGCACCACCGAGTCCGCGGTCCGGACGATCGAGGCGATCACCAGCTGGCCGTTGACCACCGCCGCGAGCCGCGAGCCGTCCCGCGAAAGCCGCAGTTCGGTGACCTGGCCGAGTCCGGTGAGCGCGGTCGCGTCGACGCCGGCCTTCACCCAGCGTCCGTCCCCGGCCAGCGCGACCCTGGCGACCGTGTTGTGGTCGACGACGGTCCACACCTCGCCCGATATCCCGCCGCCGGGCGCGACCGGCCGCCAGGTCGGGCGGCTCAGGCTGCCGCCGAACAAGTCCACCGAACCGAGGTCACGGCCGAGGTCGCCGACTCGCAGCCACTGCCTGCCATCGCGTTCTTCGACCACCGCGAGCCGTTTCCCGTCGACGGACTGGGCGGCGCTGATCACCTTGTATCCACCGTTGCCTGCCGGTCCCCCGACCGGCTGACCGTCGCCGAGCGACCGTACCCGCCCGTTCACGGTCATCAGGCCGAGCAGTTCGGAACTCGGCGCGACGCCGACGTTGTACGCGGGCAGTTCGCTGGAGCGCCAGTATTCGCGTCCCGGCACCAGTTCAGTGCCGTCGGCCAGCAGCCGGATCCGGCTCAGCGTCACCGTCTGCAGCGACAGGACGATTTGCGCGGCGATGAGGTTCCGGTCCGCGAGGCTGGCCCCGCCGACCCCGGTCAAGGCGACGTTCAACGTCCCGTCGTCGGTGCTGCGCACGTTGGTCTCGGTGGTGACCTGGTCGCCGAGCAGATCCCGGACCGCGCCCTTCAACCCCTCCGACGGCCCCTGCAGCACCAGGTCCATCACCCGGCCCGGCAACCCGGCCTGCGGTTTCGCCGCGACATACCGGAGGTCGGGCACGAAGGCACCGGACTCGGGCGAGTAGAAGCTGATCGGGACCCGGAAGTAGTTGACCGCGAAGTCTTCGTCGGTGACGGCGAGCTCCTGCGGCGGGTTCACGATCCGCCACTGGCCGTTCGGCTGCTTCCGCATCCTGAACTGCTGGGAGTACTCGTCCTTCTGGGGGATGAACGCGCTGTCCGGGCTCAGCATGCCGAGTTTGAACCCGCGGACGTTCACCACCTGCTCGTTCGGATCCGTCTGCGGCGTCGACGTGTCGTAAACGGTGCCGAAGGTGTCGTCGATGACCGTCAGGCCCGGTGACGGCTTCCAGTTTCGCCGGGCTTCGTCGTCCAGGTAGACCCGGGCGTCGGCGTTCGCCGTCCCGGGGACCGCGGAGGCGCGCACGAACTGACGCGCGACGGTCAGCGAGTCGATGCCGGCCGCCGGTTCGGGCACGTCCACCGGCGCCTGCGGGGGTTTGTCCCCTGGCACGGCGGCGGGCTGCGATTCGAGCGGGATGTTCGCGCAGCCCGCGACCAGCAGGAACACCGCCAACAGGGTCAGCAGCCGCTTCACCGGCCGACCTCCTCGGACTCGGCGAGGATGGCATCGGGCGCGGGCCGGACTTCGAGGAACCCGGACGACGAACCGTGCGGATCGCTCGCCTTGTGCTCGGGTGGCGGGAGGACCAGCGGGCTCTCCCCCATCGGCGTGTCCTGGTGCCGCGGCAGCGCGAGCCGGAAACAGGCGCCGTGGCCGGTCTCGCCCCACGCGTCGAGGACGCCGCCGTGCAGCCGCGCGTCCTCCTGGCTGATCGCGAGGCCGAGCCCGGTGCCGCCGGTCCGCCGGTTGCGGGACGGGTCGGCGCGCCAGAACCGGTTGAACACCAGTTCCGCCTCACCGGGCTGAAGCCCGACCCCGTTGTCACGCACCGTGATGGCGACCGTGGTCTCGTTGACCGCCAGTGTCAGCACCACCGGCTTCCCTTCGCTGTGGTCGACCGCGTTGGCCAGCAGGTTGCGCAGGATCCGCTCGACGCGGCGCGCGTCGATCTCGGCGACGGCCTCCTCGTCCGGCAGCACCAGCTCGACCGAGCTGCCCGCGTTGCCTGCGATCACCCGGACTTGTTCGACGGCCCTGGTCGCGATCGGCCGGACGTCGATCAGCTCGGCGGACAGGTCCTCGACACCGGCGTCGAGCCTGCTGATCTCCAGCAAGTCGCCGAGCAGGGCTTCGAACCGGTCGAGCTCGTCGACCAGCAGTTCCGTGGAGCGGGCGAGGCCTGCCGGGAACTGCTCGCGCGACGCGTGCAGCACGTCGGCGGCCATCCGGACGGTGGTCAGCGGGGTACGCAGTTCGTGTGAGACGTCGGAGGTGAACCGTCTCTGCAACCCGCCGAAGTCCTCCAGCTGGCGGATCTGCCGCTGGATACTCGCGGCCATCTCGTTGTAGGACACGGCGAGTTTGGCCAGATCGTCCTCACCGAGCACGGCGAGCCGCTGGTCGAGCTCGCCGCCCGCGAACTGTTCCGCCGCCGCGGCCGCCTGCCGGACCGGCCGCACCACCTGGCGGGTGACCAGGTTCGTGATCCCGGCCAGCAGCAAAAGCAGGACGAGACCGCCGACGAGCAAGGTGTTCTGCACGGTCGAGACGGTGTTCTGCTCGCTGGTGAGCGGATACAGCAGGTACAGCTGGAGCGGGTTGATCATCGTGGTCGCCGGGGTGCCGACGATCAGGTACGTCGTCTTACTGCCGTCCGGTTCGGTGACCGTATGTATCAGGTGGCTGACCTGTTGGGACTCCACGAACTGGCGCAGCCGCACCGGCACCTTGTCATAGGGACCGGCGGACACCGGTTCGCTCGCCTGGTCGCGGCCGCCGGCGGCCAGCACCGGCTCGAAGGTTCCCGCTGCCGATCCGGCGCCGTCCTTCGACGTGGTCGTGCTGGAGATCTTCTTCAGCGCGTTGGTGAACCGCTTCTGCATCGCCTCGGGCGTTTCCGCGCCGACGCCGACGAGTTCGCCCGCCGCGGTCTCGACGACCGCCCTTGTCTGCGCGATCGCCGCGTTCTGCTTGGTTTCGAGCAGCCGTTCGGTGATCTGGTTCTGCAGCACCATGCCCAGTACGAACACCACCGCTGACGACAGCGCGAGCGTCGACACGGTAACGCGGAACTGCAGTGAATGCCGCCACAGCTCGTTGAACGAGACGATCTTGTGGCGCACGAAAACCACGACACGCCGGATTTGGCGTGCCGTGGCTCGGGCGAACGAAAGCAAGCGTCCTCTCATGGGGTGATCACGGCGGGCCGGCCTTGTAGCCGACACCGCGAACGGTCAACACCACCTCGGGGTGTTCCGGGTCCTTCTCGACCTTCGACCGCAGACGCTGGACGTGCACGTTCACCAGGCGCGTGTCGGCGGCGTGGCGGTAACCCCACACCTGCTCGAGCAGTACCTCGCGGGTGAACACCTGGCGCGGTTTGCGGGCGAGCGCGACCAGCAGGTCGAACTCCAGCGGGGTCAGCGGGATGGCCTTGCCCTCCCGCGTCACCTCGTGGCCGGGGACGTCGATCGCCAGGTCGCCGATCGTCAGCGACTCGGCGGGCTCGGCCTCGGTGCGGCGCATCCTGGCACGGACGCGGGCGACGAGTTCCTTCGGCTTGAACGGCTTGACCACATAGTCGTCCGCACCCGACTCGAGCCCGAGGACTATGTCGACGGTGTCGCTCTTGGCGGTGAGCATCACGATCGGCACCCCCGACTCGGCGCGGATCGCCTTGCAGACGTCGATGCCGTTCATGCCGGGCAGCATGAGGTCGAGGAGGACCAAATCCGGTTTCAGTTCACGCAGTGCGGGCAGCGCCCGTGAGCCGTCGGCCACGACGGCTGTGTCGAACCCCTCCCCACGCAGCACGATGGTGAGCATCTCCGCGAGAGCAGGGTCGTCATCGACGACCAGAACGCGTGCCTTCATAAACCTATGTTCGCACTAGTTTCTTCGCGCGGGCGCGCGACCCGGCGATGTGACCACCAGAAAGATCATCGAATCGGGCAAATTGCTCCATCCGAGTAGAGCCTTCCGCCCCTAGAGGAAGCGCCGGAGCCTGGTGAAGGGGCGCGGGGAGTCGATCGCGAACACCCCGGTCAGAGCGTCATCGCAGTGGTAAGCCGCGACGAAACCCTTCGCGGCGACGTCACCTTCGACGTTCCGCACGTCTTCTGTGGCCACTCCGGCGAACTGGATCCGATGTCCGTACTGATCGGACCAAAAGTAACCGTGTCGGGCGAAATGCGTGACGGTCGCGCCGGCGAGCAGGCTCGTGACCGCGACGCCCGCTTGTTCGTTCGCGGCCGTCCAATGTTCGGCGCGGACCCGTCTGCCACGCAGACGGCAGCGGTACCGCGCGACGTCACCCACCGCGATCACTCGGGGATTCACTGTGACACAGCCGGAATCGACAAGGACCCCGTCGTCGACGGCGAGCCCGGATCCGCGATCAGTACCGGAGAAGCCCTCGACGGTGACGCCGACGATCAACCGGACGTCGCTTTCAGCGTGCAGCTCCCCGCACACCGCGCCCATCTCCGCGCCGATGAACCCGGCCGACCACGAAATCGCACTGTACGAGGAGAACGCCGGGTTCGTGACGCCGGAAGGCAGCGTGGCGGCGCGTTTGCATCTCGCTGCACGAGCCGGGGCGGACCTGCGTTACGAAGAGAAAGTCCTTTCCTGGCAACAGGCTTTCCGATGTGCGGGTCGGGACATCGCAGAACTTCTACACGGCAGGACAACTGGTGATCTGCCCTGGCGCCTGGGCACCGCGGCTGCTCACCGAACTTGGCGTCGGCTTCACCATCGAACGCCAGGTCCAGTACTGGTTCGCGCCGTCGGGCGGGGCGGCGCCGTTCCGCGCCGAACGGCATCCGATCTATGTCTGGGAGGGCGAGAACGGCCGCCAGTTCTACGGTTTCCCCTCGCACGACGACGCCGAGAGCGTGAAGGTCGCGTTCTTCCGCGGTGGCGAGACGTGCACACCGGAGACCATCGACCGGACGGTGCGCGATGAAGAGGTCGCCGGAATGGCGGAGTTCGCCGGCCGGAAGATGCCTTCGTTGCCCGGTGCGTTCCTGCGCGCGGCCACCTGTATGTATACGAACACCCCCGACGAGCATTTCGTCATCGCCCGCCATCCGGCACACGAACACGTCGTCGTCGCGTGTGGTTTCTCCGGGCACGGCTTCAAATTCGTCCCGGTCGCCGGCGAGGTGGTCGCCGATCTGGTGGCCGACGGCACCACGCGGCATCCGATCGCCCTGTTCGATCCCGCCCGGTTCGCTGGAGTCCGGAGATGACGAGTCTCATCCCGACATTGGGCGGCGGCTACTACACCGATCCCGTGATCTTCGCGGCCGAGCAGGAAAAGATCTTCGAACGCCTGTGGTTCTGCGCGGTCAGAGCGGCGGATCTGCCGTCGGCGGGTGACTTCCAGACTATCCACATAGGACGGGGGTTCCACGACTGGCTACTCGCGCGTTTAGTCCTCTAGTTGCGGTCCTTGGCGCGTGCAAGTACCGCAACTAGAGGACTAAACGCGAAGGAGGGCGCTTGCGAGGGTGGGGGCATCGACACCGGCGACGCCGTCGAGAACGTGCCAAGGAGCGAGCCAGCCGGACGCCGCGAGTTCGTCATAGACCACGGAGCACCGCTTCTGGAGCGCGTCGTCGGTCTCGAAGGAGTCCCGGGTGCGGCCGGCGTCGGCCTCCGCGCGGCGCTGGGCACGTTCGGCGGCGACGTCGGCGGTGACCCGCAGCAGCAGATGCGCGGCGGGCACCGGAAGGCCGAACCGGTCGATCTCCAGGTCCCGGAGCCACCGCACGAACTCGCCGTCGGCACCCTGATGCAGCCTGGCGGCGCCGTACGCCGCGTTCGACGCGACGTACCGATCGAGGAGGACGACGTCGTGGCCGGCGAGGCGGGCGCGGATCTCCTCACCCGCACCACGACGGTCGAGCGCGTAGAGCATCGCCATGCCGTACACCGAGTCGGCGAGGTCGCCGTGCCCTCGATGCAGGGCTTCCTTCACGAGGTCCGCGTGCACGCTTTCGCCGTAACGCGGGAACGCGATCGACGTGACGCTCGCACCGGCGGCGTTCAGCGCACCGGTCAGCGCGTCGGCGAGGGTGCGTTTGCCCGCGCCGTCCAGACCTTCGATCACTACGAGTCGTCCCACGGGCCCAGAATATGACCAGCGCCGCGAAGCGCTCGTCGAGGGCGGGGCATGGATGGACAAGGCGAGGTGGTCGACCGGCGGGCCAGACGGGTCAGCTCACGTCCGGCCCACCGGTCCGCTAGGGGATACGCCGCTTCGAGTGCAGGAAGAAGCCGGCGATACCGATGAGGAGCAAGCCGCCGAAGATCAGCAGCGGGACGAAGCCGGTGTCCTGCGCGTCGGGCGCGGGGCCGCCGTCGCCGCGGGGCATCACTTGGGCGTTGTAGCCGCCGGCCTTGCCTTCCTGGGCGTAGGGCGAGCCCGCGAGCATCGCGCCGTACCGGCCGGAAACCGTCTTCTGGTACTCCGCGAGAGTGGCCGAAGCACCGGCCGCGAAGCCGCTGGCGCCCGAGTCGAGCAGGGTCACCCGGCCGTCCCGCAGCGCGTACCAGGCGTCGACCTGAGGTTCGTGGAGCAGGCTCGCGCCGAGGGGCAGCCGCCGGGCCAAGGCGCTTTCGCGGTCACCCGACGCGATGTTGCCGACGCGCCAGGCGCCGTCGTCACCGCGGACCGACCAGACGGTCGCGGTCTGCCCGTCGGACGCCGTCACCGGGACGGCGACGTACGCGAGTTGGCCGGCGACCGCGCCGCCGCCGGCCACGAAGTCCCTCGAAAGCTCGTAAATCGGGAAAGACTGGTCCACGACACTGACCGACGGCTCTTGGTTCGAACCACCCGTTCGTGTGAAGAAGCGGCCGAGTTCGGCACGCAGCGTGGGGTCGTCGGCAGCCGCCTTCGCGGCCGCGAGATCTTCACTCGACAGCTGGTCCGCGCGTGCTCCGGGTGCCGACACCAGCAGCGCGATCGCGACCAGCCCGGCGAGCCCGAGGAACCGCCGCGCGCTCATCGCCGGATCCCGGTGAGCGTATCGGTCCAGGTGAAGGACTTGTTTTCCGCGTAGAAGTCGTAGGTCGACCAGTTGTAGCGGCTGCCGGTGGGCAGTGGATCCCCCCACGAGACCCACTTCCGGCCGGCGTCGTAGCCGTAGAGCACCTGCATGTGGCCGCCGCCCGCGGCCCAGCCGACCCGTGTCTGCACCGGTCGCCCGGAACCGGTCTGAGCCTGAACGGCCGAGTACGCGATCCTCCCCTTGACGTAGTCCCCCGGGGCCGAGAAGCCGAGCTTGCCGAAGGCGCGCCGGACGTCGCCCAGCGTCCCCGGGCGGTCCGCGCAGTCCCGGCGTCGCTCGTCGTGGGCGATCCGGCAGAATTCGTTCTGGCCGACGGTCACCCCGTGGAACGCCGCGATGGTGTTCCCGGAGGCCGCCCAGCACCACTGGGACTTTTCCTGCACCTGCATGGCGATGGGGTGCTGGTGGGCCGACGGCGGGGGCAGCGCGCTCGCCGGGGTCTGCATCGCCAGCCACGCCGCGAAACTCGCGGCGCCGGCGGCGCGAACCCTCCTCGAGAACACCGGCACGACGGGCCTCCTGGTCACCATGGCAAACCACTGTGGTCACAACGGTGAACAGCAGGCTCACACAGAGCAAGATGGGCACTCGGCGGAACGGACCGTTCCGGGGCGTTTCCACACCCCGGAACGGTCACTCTTCCGGGGTCAACCACCCCGAACGGGGGACGTAGTGTTCACAGTGCGCTGCTACCGTGAACGTTCCGCGGTGTTCACGCTCAGCGCACACACTGGTCTGGTGAAAGGACGAGCGGTGACACGAGACGGGGACACCCCGACGATCATCGACGGCACGCGCCGCCAACCGCTCGAAGCCCTGCCGAAGGAGCTGGTCGAGGCCCTTCGGAGCGGCGAATTCCACCACGCGTTACGCCAGGCGATCGCTTACCGCGGCCTCTCGCTGGCCCGGCTCCGCGCCCACCTCGGCCTCCGTGGCGTCCAAATTGGACAATCGACACTGAGCTACTGGCAACGCGGATTGCGCCAGCCGGAGGTACCCAAGGCGCTCCCGGCGGTCCGCGCGCTGGAATCGGTGCTGCAACTGCCGGCGGACGCGCTCGTCGTACTGATCGGACCGAGGACGGCGCGGGCACGCGGGCACCAGATGGCCGCTTCGTTCCACGACATCCGCTCCGGCGACATGGGTTCGGTCGTCGACCAGCTGCTGGCCGACCTCGGTGCCTACCCGTCGTCCAACCGCTACAACGCCGACCTAGAAATGCTCGCGGTGCACGACACGATCACCTTCGACGCCGAGCACCGGCAGGTCGCCCTGCACACCCGGCTGGTGTGCCGGGCGCGGCGGCACGGCCCGGACCGGTACGTCACCGTCTACAACGGCGACCCCGGCTGCGACATCCGCGACGTCGACCTGATCACTTCCGAGGGCTGCCGTGTCGGGCGGATCCGGCGCAACGCCGAGGCCGAGACGATGGCCACCGAACTGCTCTTCGACCGGAAACTCGCCGAGGGCGAGATCCACGTGTTCTGCTTCGAGGTCCGCGACGCGTCCGGCGCCGTGTCACCCGGGTACTTCCGGATGCTGCGCGACCAATGCGCGAGTTACCTGGTGCAGCTGCAATTCGCGCTCGGCGAACTCCCCGCCCGCTGCACGCGGCAGTTCCGGACCCGCGACGACGCCCTGCCCGTCGAGTCCGAAGAGCTGCCGTGCGACATGGGCGGCGTGACAAGCGGCTACTTCAACGACGCCGGGCCAGGGCTGGCAGGCATCGAGGTCGAATGGCGCTGAGGCCACGCCTCGCGACCTCAGCAACACCACCAGCCACGACGACGGCGCGTGAAGGTCCCCTTCCCTCGGCTGAGCCGAGGGAAGGGGGCCTTCACACCTTCCTGTACTGGGGGGCCAGACGGCCAGGCGGGGCAGGGCGGCGCCGGAACGCGGGGGGCGAGTTGTCGTGAGTGATTTGGGTCGTTAGAACGACCCAAATCACTCACGAGCCGGTCAGCGCTCAGTACCGGTAGTGGTCCGTCTTGAAGGGGCCTTCGACGTCCACGTCGATGTACTCCGCCTGGTCCTTGGTCAGCTTTGTGAGCTCACCGCCGAGCGCGTCGAGGTGGATCCTCGCGACCTTCTCGTCGAGCTTCTTCGGGAGGCGGAAGACCTCGTTGTCGTACTCCTCGTGCTTGGTGAACAGCTCGATCTGCGCGATCACCTGGTTGGAGAAGCTGTTCGACATCACGAACGACGGGTGCCCGGTCGCGTTGCCCAGGTTCAGCAGGCGGCCCTCGGAGAGCACGAGAATGCTCTTGCCATCAGGAAACACCCACTCGTCGACCTGCGGTTTGATGTTGATCCGCCGGATGCCCGGGTACCGCGTGAGACCGGCCATGTCGAGCTCGTTGTCGAAGTGGCCGATGTTGCCGAGGATCGCCTGGTGCTTCATCCGCGCCATATGCTCGACGAGCACGACGTCCTTGTTGCCGGTGGTCGTGATGATGAGGTCGGCCTCGGCGAGGACGTTCTCCAGCTTCTTGACCTGGTAGCCGTCCATCGCCGCCTGCAGCGCGCAGATCGGGTCGATCTCGGTGACGATCACCCGCGCGCCCTGGCCACGCAGCGATTCCGCGGCGCCCTTGCCGACGTCGCCGTAGCCGCAGACGACCGCGACCTTGCCGCCGATGAGGACGTCGGTGCCGCGGTTGATGCCGTCGATCAGCGAGTGCCGGATGCCGTAGCGGTTGTCGAACTTCGACTTGGTGACCGCGTCGTTGACGTTGATCGCCGGGAACAGCAGTTCGCCGGCCGCGGCGAGCTGGTACAGCCGCAGCACGCCGGTCGTGGTCTCCTCGGTGACGCCGAGGATGCCTTCGCCGATCTTGGTCCATTTGCCGGTGTCGGCCGCGACAGAGGCACTCAGCAGCTGAAGGAACACGCGGAACTCGTCCGAGGTGTTCTCGTCCGGCGAGGGGACGACGCCCGCCTTCTCGTATTCGGTTCCCTTGTGCACCAGCATGGTGGCGTCGCCGCCGTCGTCGAGGATCATGTTGGGCCCGATATCACCACTGTCGTCCCACGTCAGCATCTTCTCGGTGCACCACCAGTACTCCTCCAGCGACTCGCCCTTCCAGGCGAACACCGGCACGCCCTTGGGCTCCTCGGTGGTCCCGTGCGGCCCGACGACGATCGCGGCGGCGGCGTGGTCCTGCGTGGAGAAGATGTTGCAGGAGGCCCAGCGCACCTCGGCACCCAGTGCGACGAGGGTTTCGATCAGCACCGCGGTCTGTACGGTCATATGCAGCGAGCCCGAGACCCGGGCTCCCCGCAGGGGATAAACCTCGGCGTACTCGCGGCGCAGCGCCATCAGGCCCGGCATCTCGTGCTCGGCGAGGCGGATCTCCTTGCGGCCGAACTCGGCGGCCTCGAGATCGGCGACGGCGAACTCGATGCCGTTGCGGGTGTCGTGCCGCTTGGCAACGCTTTCGGGGGTCATATGCGCGCTTCCTCCAAGGTTGGATGACAACGAAACAGTACCGTTGTCGGCTCAAAGCCCACTGAACGGTTTGGAGGCCTTCACCGTGGTCATGCCGGGTCCCGATACCCGCGTCGTCGAAATACGCGTACCCGGGTTAGTCGGCACGAGCGGTGAAAGCCTGCTGGATTCGACGTCGGTCGTCGACGTCGCCGGCGACGGGATCGGCAGGCTGATCCGGCCGTCGGACCGGCTGCGCCGTCCCGCTCCCGGTCCGGTGCTGCCCGCGCTCGGTCGTTCGATCCCGCGCATCCTCGAAGGCTACCTCTGGAGCGGGATGACCTCCGGGGGCGCGGCGAAGGCGACCTGGGCGCTGCTGTTCCCGTTCTCACTGGCGAACGTCGCCCATTGGATGCTGCCGCCGGTCCCGGAAGGCAAACGGTTCGCGGCGGCGCTCGGCACGGTCTGCCGCGGCCTGCTGCGGGTGGCCTCGCTGCTGCTGACGATGTTGCTGATCAGTCAGCTGGCGGTGGTCTCGCTCGACCTCTTCGCCGCGCAATGTCTCGCCCCCGGGTCGTCCTGTCTGGCGGGCGCGCCGTCGTTCCTGCGGGATTTCGCGCCGCTGCGGACGGCGATCGGAGTGGTGCCGCTGCTCGCGTTGATCTTCGTACTCGACCGCATCCCGTCGTCGGACTGGCGATCACGCACCAGGCTGCACCGCGTGCCCAGTCCGGCCCCGCTGCAACCGCAGGACATGCCGCGGACACCGGGTCTGCGCACACTGCACACCGTCGCCGCGCTGACCTGCGTCGCCCTTCCGTTGCTCGGCGGGCCGTTCAGGCTGCCGACGACGACGTTCGACGTCGTCGTGTGGATCTGCGCGCTGGTGCTCGTGCTCGCCGCGCTGGTGGCCTCCACGGTCGGCTTCTCGGCCGGGCCGGTGATCCGCGGCGGGGTGATCGCGCTGGCGGTCGCGCTGGTCGGGATCGCCGTCGTCCGCCGGACGCCGTTGCCTGCCGGGCTTCCGGGTGGCGGTCTCGGCGGAGCGGACGGGACGGTGGAGGCACTGGGCGGGGCGATGGTCGCGGTGACCGTGCTCTTCGCGCTGGCGCTCGTCCCGGCCGCGTTGCTGGGCCGTTCGACGTGGAAGCAGCTGCCGCGCCGGTTGCGGCCATGGCTCGGCGGCTGGGCCGCGGCGCCGGTCGTCGCGCTCGCCGGTCTGCTCGGCGGCGGTTTCGGCGCGGGACTCGCGGTCGCGTTGCGGGAGCTGGTCGGCGCGAGCGACCTTCGGCTGCCCGACACCTACGTCCTGGTGACCGTGCTGTGGGGTGCGGGACTCGCATTGGCCGTCCTGCTCGGGGTCCTCGGATTCGCGGTCGCTGTGCCCATGCGACGGCTGCGGCGGGGCATCCCGAAGATCGTCGAGCTGATGGAGATCGACAAGGCGCGGGAAGAGGAAGCCGCGAACGCGTGGGCCCGTGCCTCGTGGGAGCGCAAGCACCTGCACCACCTCGCGCTCGCGGTGGCGCTGTCGATGGCGGCGGGCGGCGGCGCTCTCCTGGTGCTGCGCTTTGGTTTCGGGCATCTGCCCGGCTGGTTCTCGACGCTCTCGGGGATCGGCGTGTTCGCACTCGGCGCGCTGGCGGCGGGGCTGCTGCGCGTCGTGTTCGCCGCCGCGACGACGCCCAAACGCAGCCGTCACCTCGGCGCGCTGGCCGATCTCGTGTGCTTCTGGCCGCGTGCCGCGCATCCGACCGTCCCGCCGAGCTACGCGCTCAAGGTCGTCCCGGAACTGGCGGACCGGGTCAAGGAACATCTCGCCGATCCGGGAACCCGGGTCGTGCTGTCCGGATACAACCTCGGCAGCCTGCTGACCGTGCTCGCCGCCGCGCGAGTGCTCGCGGATCTGCCGCCGGAGGACCGCGAACGTGTCGGGCTGCTGACGGCGGGTTCACCACTGCAATGGGGCTATCAGCGGGCGTTCCCCGCGATGCTGCCGCAAGCGGAACTGGCCGGCCTCTACAAGGATCTCGACGGCCGCTGGCGGTCGCTTTGCCGCGGCACGGACATCTTCGGCGGCGGCGTCACGACGTGGCGGCACCGCGTGGTGTCCGGGAAACTGCTCGGCGACGGCTACCTGACCAGTGGCGGAACGGGTCCGCTTGCCGCCGAAGCCGACGAGCAGGGTGTCCTGATACTCGGCGGCGACCACTGGCTGCCCGACCCGATGCGCGGGCCGACCGGACGGCACCGCTGGGCGCCCGGCGTCCTCAGGCATACGGATTACGTCGTCGACGCCGAATGGGACAACGCCGTCGCGATGGCCGCCGGCCTCGGCCGTCCCCGCGCGTCGAACCCTTGGGGCGAGCAAGGTTCACTGTTCGGGGACTTCCCGCAGATGCGCTGAAGGCCCCCTTCACGAGGAAGAGGGCCTTCAGCCATCAGCTAGCTTCAGTCGGTCTTGCGGCGCACACGCAGCAGGACCAGGACGCCGGCACCGGCCAGCACCAGCAGGCCACCGGCCCACAGCAGCCAGGCGTTGTCGAAACCGGTGTTCGCGAGGCCGCCGCCGTTGCCACCGCTACCGTCGACCGCGGGGGCCGGGGCGTGGGTGCTGGTCGGGGACTCCGACGGCTTCGAGGTGGCCGGGGTCGACGTCGGCGGCTTGACCGTCGAGGTCTTGGTCGGCTCGCTCGGCTTCGGCTGCTCGGTCGGCTTGCTCTTCTCGCCGCAGGCAAACCACTTGTCGATGTTCGCCTTGCTGCCGTCGAGGTTGAACGGCGCGCGCAGCTCGGTCCACGGCGGGGTGGCGGCGAGCTTGCGCTTGCCCGGCTCGTAGACGTTGTAGCCGTCGTTGCCACCGAGGACGACGATCGCGGTCACCTTGACGCCCTCGCCGAGGCCGGTGATGTTGAGCCGCTTCTCACCGACACCACCGGTGAACTTGAAGTCCGAGTCGGACAGGGCGTTGCCGCCCGCCTTGACCTGCTCGCATTTGCTGATGTTGCCGGGGATCGGCTTGGCGCGGTCGTCGTCGGAGTGACAGGCCAGCGCCGAGCCGGCGGTGCCGAGCAGGGCGGCGGTCGCCAGCGCGACGACGGTGACAGCGGAACGGACACGCCGTCCGGACATGATCTGCATTCAGAGCTCTCCTGTACCGATCGGGGGACAAACGAGCAAAGCGTGGTGCCTCTTCTGAGGGACGAAGGTCAACTCGCAGTGCTTCTACACGAGTCCCGTTCACCCGTCAGGGTGAGGCAAGAGCCCGGACGCTATCGCACACCGATTTCACACTGAAACCGGGTACCCCCATAAAACGGCCCACCATCCACAAAAGAATGGTGGGCCGCCGAAACGAGAATGATCAGTCCGATACGGACGCGGACGCCTCGCCCTTGTTCCTCTTGCCGAGCAGCGAGTTACGACGGCTGTAGGCGAAGTAGATGACGATGCCCAGTGCCATCCACGCCAGGAAGCGCAACCACGTCAGCACGGTCAGGTTCAGCATCAGCCAGATACAGGCGACGATGGCCAGGATCGGGATGAGCGGAACCCACGGAACCCGGAAAGCGCGGGGCAAATCGGGCCGGGTCCGGCGCAATACCAGTACGCCCGCGGAGACCAGGACGAAAGCGAACAACGTCCCGACGTTGACCATTTCCTCCAGTTTGTCCGCCGGGAAGAAGGTCGCCGCGACCGCGACGAGACCACCGACGACGATGGTCGCCCGCTTCGGCGTGCCGTTCTTCCCGGTCTTCGCGAGACCGCGGGGCATCAGGCCGTCACGCGACATCGCGAAGATGATCCGGATCTGGCCGAGCATCAGCACCATGACGACGGTCGTCAACCCGGCGAGGGCACCGACGGAGATGACGTTCGCCGCCCAGTCGACGCCGTTGACCGCGAACGCGGACGCGAGCGTCTTCTTCCCGCCGTCGCCTGCCGAAGTGGCGAGATCCTTGTAGTTCACCATGCCGACGACCACGAGCGAGACTGCGACGTACAGCACCGTGACGATCGCGAGCGAGCCGAAGATGCCGCGGGGCACGGCCTTCTGCGGGTTGCGGGTCTCCTCCGCGGTGGTCGCCACGATGTCGAAGCCGATGAACGCGAAGAACACCAGCGACGCCGCCGCCAGCAGACCGAAGACGCCGAACGAGCTACTGCCGCCACCCGCGATCACCGAGAACAGCGACTGGTCGACCCCGGTGGACGCCGACTCCCCGGCGGACTGGCCCTCCGGGATGAACGGGCTGTAGTTCGAACCCTTGATGTAGAAAATGCCGAGCACGATCACGAACAGCACCACCGCGACCTTGATCCCGGTGATCACCATGGAGAACCGCGAAGACAGCTTCGTGCCGACGGCGAGCAGCGTGGCCAGCACCAGCACCACGAGCAGGGCACCCCAGTCGACCGGGACGGGGCCGATCTCGAACGTCGTCTTCGTGCCCTTGCCGAAAATGTAAGAGAGCACGGTTTCGAGGTAGGCGGACCAGCCCTTCGACACCGCGGCCGCGCCGACCGCGAGTTCCAGGATGAGGTCCCAGCCGATGATCCACGCCATGAACTCGCCGAACGTGGCATACGAGAACGTGTACGCGCTCCCGGCCACCGGGACGGTCGACGCGAATTCCGCGTAACAGAGGGCCGCCAGCGCACAAGCGATGGCCGCGAACACGAACGCGAGCGAGACCGACGGCCCCGCGAAGTCACCGGCCGTACGCGCGGTGAGCGTGAAGATCCCGGCACCGATGACGACGGCGACACCGAAGACGGTCAGATCCCACGCGCTCAGGTTCCGCCTGAGCCTTGACCCCGGTTCGTCGGTGTCCGCGATGGACTGCTCGATGGATTTCGTACGCCACAGACCGTTTCCGGGCACCCTTGACCTCCTACACCTGACTGCGGTTCAAGGGACCCTATCCCTAGGCGGTAACGGCAGCGCGGTGGGAGAGCAACGAAGTACGCGGTGGTCGCGACGGTAACCGGCGATGTACGGACAGTTGCGCCGGGTGGCGGTTCCGCAGCCTTCCGCGAGGTCGGTCGCGGCTTCGCCGTGGGGTCGGTTGCGGCTCGGCCGGAGGCTTGCCGCGGCTCGGTCGCCGCTCCGCTGCGGGATCTGTCGCGGAAGTCCGCAGCTCCGCCGCAGGCTCGGTTGCGGCTCGGTCGCGGCTTCGCTGCGGGGTCGGTCGCAGGGTCGGTCGCGGAAGTCCGTGAAAGACTCCTTGCCTATCTTGAAGGTAGTAAAGGTCCTTCGCTACCTTCGGGATCGTCGCTGTGGTCGCAGGTGCATCAGCAGGCACAGTGGTCGCGCGTGAAGGACTCCTTCCCTCGGCTCAGCCGAGGGAACTCGACCTTCGCACCTTCCCG
>NZ_JBFBBY010000160.1:0-16254 GCF_040682875.1 Amycolatopsis sp. NPDC051071
TTGGTGACTGGAGTTCTGTGGTGTGCTGTTCTGATCTAAGGAAGGGGGCCTTCATGTACTTCCGTGAGGTGTCGTGCCCCCAATGTGGCATTGGGGACACCCAACGTCCCCAATGCCACATTGGGGGCGCGCTCACCCGGGCGTGCCCCTCACTAGCCCAAAGCACTCACGCACCCGCAGTTCAGTGGTGCGCGGCCAGGAAGCGGTCGATCAGTTCGCTGATCGGCTCGACGTCCTCCTCGAGCGCGAAATGCCCGGTGTCGAAGAAGTGCACCTCCGCCGAGGGAACATCGTTCCGGAACGCTTCGGCGCCCGCCGGGACGAAGAACTGGTCGTTCCGCCCCCACACCGCGAGTACGGGCGGCTGCGTTTCCCGAAGCCACGCCTGGAACTTCGGGTACACGGGCGGGTTGTTCCGGTAGTCCCACAACAGATCCCGCATCGCCGTTTCCCTCCCCGGACGGTCGAGGAAGTACCGGTCCAGCAGGTAGTTCGACGGATCGATCGTCTCCGGATCGCGGGCGCCTTCGGTGTACTGCCACTTGATCTGCTCCAGCCCGAGGATTTCCGAGAACCCTTGCCGGGCCTCGGTTTCGTCGGTCAGGGAAGCGAAGTCCGGCATTGCCGGGCCGAGTCCTTCGACGTAGGCGTTGCCGTTCTGCGTGATCAGCGCCGTGATCTGGGACGGCCGCGCGACCGCCAGCCGCAGGCCCGCCGGGGCACCGAAATCGAAGACGTAGAGCGCGTAGCGCCGTAGTTCCAGTGCGTCGACGAAGTCACCGAGCACCTCGCTTAGCCGGTCGAAAGTGAATGCGAAACCTTCGGGTGTGACGGTCTGCCCGAATCCGGGCAGGTCCGGGGCGATGAGCCGCCAGTTCCCGGCGAGACGCCGCATCAGCCGGACGAACTGGTGCGACGACGTCGGGAAGCCGTGCAGCAACAGCAGGACGGGCGCGTCGGGATCGCCGGCCTCGCGATAGAAGACGTCGACGTCGCCGAGTCGGATGGTGTGGTGCCGGATCGTCGCCATGAGCACTCCCTAATGGTTCAAACTGTCTGGAACCATTAGTACATGATAGTGTCAAGGCATGCTCGATCTGGACTCGCTTCCCGGAGACGACCTCGCGGTGAACCTCGCCGACACCGTCCTGCTGGCCGTGTCGCCGCCGGTCGACCTGCTCGACGACGGGCACGACCGGTTCTGGGTGGCGCAGGCGTCTCGGCTGCCCGAAGGCACGCGGCCGCCTTCGCCCGAGCGGACGAGGCGGCTGCGTTCGGCCGTGCGTGAGGTGTTCGAGGCGGCCGTGGCCGCGCGTGAGCCCGAGACGTGGGCGGTCGAGCGGGTCAACGCCGCGGCGGCCGCCGTCCCGACCAGCCCTCGGCTCACCGCGGAGGGCATCGAGACGGACTGGCACGGCGAGGACGGCGGCGAGATCGCTCTCGCCGCCGTCGCGGTGGCCGCGATCGACCTCGTGTCCGGGCCGCGTGCCGCGCTGCTGAGGCGCTGCGGCGCGCACGACTGCTCGATGCTGTTCGTGGCGGCCAACAGCAGGCGTGTCTGGTGCACCCCGTCGCTGTGCGGCAACCGTGTCCGGGTCGCCCGCCACGCGAAAAAAGGCTGACCCGGACCCGCCGCCGCCCTCAACGGGCAGGCCGCGCCTGACTGCTACAACTCGAGCAGCATCCGGCTGTTGCCCAGGGTGTTGGGCTTCACATACGGCAGGTCGAGGAACTCGGCGACCCCCGGATCCGCCGAGCGCCGCATCTCTTCGTAGACCTCCTGCGTCACCGGCGTCCCGTCGATCTCGACGAAGCCGTGCCCGGAGAAGAAATGGGTCTCGAAGGTCAGCACGAACAGCCGCTTCAGCCCGATCTCGCGCGCGAAGTCGATCAGCTGCCCCACCAGCGCGTGCCCGATGCCGCGGCCCCGGCTGGTCTTGTCGACCGCGATGGTCCGCAGCTCACCGATGTCCTCCCACAGCACGTGGAGGGCACCGCAGCCGAGGATGTCGTCCCCGTCTTCGACGACCCAGAACTCCTGGACGCTCTCGTAGAGGGTGACGAGCTCCTTCTCCAGCAGCACGGTCCCCGCGTCGGAGTCGACCAGTGCCTTGATCTTGCGGACGTCCGCGATCCGCGCCCGGCGAACGATCGGGCGGCCGCGCAG
This sequence comes from Amycolatopsis sp. NPDC051071, assembly GCF_040682875.1. Taxonomy (NCBI): domain Bacteria; kingdom Bacillati; phylum Actinomycetota; class Actinomycetes; order Pseudonocardiales; family Pseudonocardiaceae; genus Amycolatopsis; species Amycolatopsis sp. NPDC051071. The sequence continues at coordinate 2,168 of NZ_JBFBBY010000160.1, forward strand.
GAGCGGTTCGAGGGGGTCTGACAGCACATCCACCATTAAGCCATCCATGAAGCCATGATCGGCCGACGGCTCGCCCGAGCAAGCGATCGCCGACCCCGGGAGCAGGCCAGCTACCCTAAGGCACGTGTCTTCTCCCACCACTGATCCTGTCGCCACCCGTCGCGTATCCTTGCTGACCCTCGGTTGCGCCCGCAACGAGGTCGATTCCGAGGAACTCGCCGGACGGCTGGCGGCGGGCGGCTGGGAGCTCGCCGCCGAGCCCGAGGACTCCGACGTCGTCGTCGTCAACACCTGCGGCTTCGTCGAATCCGCCAAGAAGGATTCGGTCGACACCCTGCTCGCCGCGTCCGACACCGGCAAGAAGGTCGTCGCCGTCGGCTGCATGGCCGAGCGCTACGGCAACGAGCTGGCCGAGAGCCTGCCCGAGGCCGACGCGGTATTGGGTTTCGACCACTACGCCGACCTCGCCGCGCGTCTCGACGACGTCGTCGCGGGCCGCAAGGTCGAGTCCCACACCCCGTCCGACCGCCGCAAACTGCTGCCGATCAGCCCGGTCCAGCGCCCGACGGCCGCCGAATCGGTCGAGGTGCCCGGGCACGCGCAGCGCGGCTGGGGCCCGCGTGTGCTGCGGACCCGGCTCGACACCTCCCCGGTGGCCGCGCTGAAGATCGCCTCCGGCTGCGACCGCCGCTGCTCGTTCTGCGCGATCCCGTCGTTCCGGGGTTCGTTCGTGTCCCGGCAACCGGACGAGATCGTCGCCGAGGCGATGTGGCTCGCGGAGAACGGCGTCAAGGAGGTCTTCCTCGTCTCGGAGAACTCCACCTCCTACGGCAAGGACTTCGGCCGCGACGGCGCTCGCGCGCTGGAACTGCTGGTACCGCGACTGGCGGAGGTGCCCGGCATCGAGCGCGTCCGCGTCTCCTACCTGCAGCCCGCCGAGACACGCCCCGGCCTGGTCAAGGCCATCGCGACGACGCCGGGTGTCGCCGACTACTTCGACCTGTCCTTCCAGCACTCCAGCGAGACCGTGCTGCGCCGCATGCGCCGCTTCGGTTCGACGGACTCGTTCCTCGCGCTGACCGACCAGATCCGCGAGTACTCGCCGAACGCGGGCATCCGCACCAACGTCATCGTCGGGTTCCCCGGCGAGACCGAGGAAGACGTCGCCGAGCTGGAGCGCTTCCTGACCGGCGCGAGGCTGGACGCGGTCGGCGTCTTCGGCTACTCGGACGAGGACGGCACCGAAGCCGAGACCTTCGACGGCAAACTCGACGAGTCCGTGGTCAACGAACGGGTCTCGCGGATCTCCGCGCTGGTCGAGGAGCTGACGTCGCAGCGTGCCGAAGATCGCATCGGTGACTTCGTCGAGGTGCTGATCGAGCAGGTCGAAGAGGGCGAGGACCCGATCGGCCGCGCCGCGCACCAGGCCCCCGAGGTCGACGGCGAATGCGTCCTGATCGAGACGGACGACCTGCCCGCACTGTCCGTCGGCGACTTCGTGCGCTGCGAGGTCGTCGACTCCGAGGGTGTCGACCTGATCGTGCGGCCCGCGCCGCCCGAGGCCGACCGGTGAATGCCGCCCCGAGTGACGCCGGCGCGGATGAGGGCACGGGTGGTGAGCCGGCCAGGGTCCCCGACGCCACCCCGGTCCCGACCCTGAACATCGCGAACCTGCTCACGATGTCGCGGCTGGTACTGGTGCCGCTGTTCATCATGGCGTTGTTCGCCGGCGACGGGTCGGACACGTTCTGGCGCGCGATCGCCACCGCGCTCTTCGCGATCGCGTCGTTCACCGATCAGGTCGACGGCTGGGTCGCGCGCAAGTACGGGCTGATCACCGACTTCGGCAAGATCGCCGACCCGATCGCGGACAAGACGCTGATCGGTGCCGCGCTGGTCGGGCTGAGTGTGCTCGGCGAACTGGGCTGGTGGGTGACCATCGTCATCGCGATCCGGGAGATCGGCGTGACGTTGCTGCGGTTCTGGGTGATCCGGCACGGCGTCATCCCCGCCAGCCGGGGCGGCAAGGCGAAGACCCTCACCCAGGTCGCGGCCATCACCGCGTACCTGCTGCCCCTGCCGGAGGCCGCCGAGCCGGTCCGGTGGGTGCTGATGGGGCTCGCGTTGGTGCTGACCGTCGTCACCGGGCTCGACTATGTCGTGCGCGCGGTGCGGCTGAGGGCCGCCGGACGGCGCGCGGCGGGCGCATGACCATCACGGAAGGTGAGATGTTGGTCACTCACCTGATAGAGCGAGGGGAGACGGTGGCGACCGCCGAGTCGCTCACCGCCGGACTGGTCTGCGCGACGCTGGCCGAGGTCCCTGGATCGAGTGCTGTTCTCCGCGGCGGCCTGATCGTCTACGCCACCGATCTGAAGGCCTCGCTCGCCGGAGTCGACGAAGACCTCCTCGCCACCCACGGTGCCGTGCATCCCGAGGTCGCGGCGCAATTGGCCACCGGCGCGATGGATCGCTGCGGCGCCACCTGGGGCCTCGGCCTGACCGGTGTCGCGGGGCCGGCGGGGCAGGACGGCGTCGCACCCGGCACCGTCCACGTCGGTCTCGCCGGGCCGGGTGTGCTCACCGTCCGTACGCTGCGCTTGAGCGGTGATCGAGCCTCGGTCAGGGGCGGCGCCGTCGACGGCGCGTTCGCCCTGCTGGGGGAACATCTCGGATGATCGCCGCGTTCGCCCTTGGCGTATTGCCGTGTCAACACCTGCGCCCGGGGCACCGCTCTGGGTAACGTAGGGGGCAGTCAGTCCTGGAAGGGAGGCGCGTGATGACCGTGCTGTTGCGCGAGGCGATCGGCGACCGGCTCCGACACGCCCGCACGAACCAGCGTCGAACGCTGCGGGACATCTCCCGTGCCGCCAGGGTGAGCCTCGGTTACCTGTCCGAGGTCGAGCGGGGGCAGAAGGAGGCGTCCAGCGAGCTGCTGGCGTCCATTTGCGAGGCCCTGGAACTTCCGCTGGGTGAACTCCTGCACAAGGTCGCCGCCGACGTCTCGGCGATCGACAACGTCGAGGTCGCCCCGGTGGACGAGAAGGTCGAGGCCGGGAAGCGGCGGGCCCCCGAGCGCGAGAGCGGCGAGGCGGGCGGGCTCGAAGGAGGCCGCCTGGTGTCCGAGCTGATCGGCAACGACCTGGCCGATCTGCGGATTTCGCCGCCACCGCGGATGAGTCCGACGCTGCGGACGACGATTTCCGCACCGAAGATGGTCGCCGCCTAGTAGCCGTGACGCGAGAGGCCCCAGGCGGACTGCCTGGGGCCTCTCGCGTTTCCCGGGTCAGCTCGCGCTGTCGAACGTGCCTGCCTGGTAGGAACCGCCCTTGGTGTGCGTGATCACGAGCAGCCGGTTGGCGGCGTTGATCATGGCGACCAGGTAGATCAGCGCGGCGATCTGGTCGTCGTCGTAGTGTTCGCGCACCCGCGACCAGGTCTCGTCCGAGACACCCTGATGCGCGTCGGCGAGCCGGCTGCCCTCCTCGGCGAGTGCCAGTGCGGCGCGCTCGGCCTCGGTGAACACGGTGGACTCGCGCCACGCGGCCACCAGGTTGACCCGGACCGCGGGTTCGCCGGCGACCGCCAGGTCCTTGGCGTGCGCGTCGACGCAGAAACCGCAGCCGTTGAGCTGGCTCGCGCGCAGCGACACCAGTTCCTGGGTGACCTTCGGCAGGGCCGACCCCTTGATGGCCAAGCTGACGTTGGCGAACCGCTTGCCGATCTTGGCGCCGAGGTCGTTGCTGTTCAGATCGAATCGGGCATCCATGACTTCGTCCTCATTCATGATCGTGGGCAGAACCGAACGACCACCAGACGCCGCCGGTCCGGCCTCGCTGACACCACGGGAACGTGACGTACGCCATGCCCGCGAGGTGTCAGGAACCGGCGGGGACCGGTGTCTGGTGAGAGACACGTCCGAGAAGGAAGAGGAGCCCATGCCCGACGAGAGCAGGGACCCCGCCACCGAGGCGTTCGTCGCCCACCGCAATCTGCTGTTCACCGTCGCCTACGAGATGCTCGGGTCGGCCGCCGACGCGGAGGACGTGCTTCAGGAGACCTGGCTGCGCTGGGCGGGTGTCGATCTCTCCGTCGTGGAGAACCAGCGCGCCTACCTGGTCCGGATCACGACCCGGCAGGCACTCGGCAGGCTGCGCACCCTCGGCCGCCGCAAGGAGTCCTACGTCGGCCCTTGGCTGCCCGAACCGCTGCTCACCACGCCCGACGTGGCCGAGGACGTCGAACTGGCCGACAGCGTTTCGATGGCGATGCTGCTGGTGCTGGAGACCCTCGCGCCGACCGAACGGGTGGTGTTCGTGCTGCGTGAGGTGTTCGACGTGGCCTACGGCGAGATCGCCGAAGCCGTCGGCAAGACCCCGGCCGCCGTCCACCAGATCGCCCATCGGGCCAGGGCGCATGTCGCCGCTCGCCGTCCGCGCGGTGCCACTTCCCCCGCCGAGAGCCGGGGCGTGCTCGACGCGTTCCACCGTGCCGTCCGAACGGGTGACCTGCAGGGACTGCTCGACGTCCTCGCGCCGGACGTCGTCTTCCTCGGCGACGGCGGCGGAGTGGCGCAGGCCGCGCTGGAACCCGTGGTGGGGGCCGCCCTGGTCGCCCCGCTGCTGGCCGCGAGCCGTCCGATCCAGGACGAGGCGGCGACACTGCGCCCGGCGCAGGTCAACGGCCACCCCGCGCTGATCCTCTGGCTCGGCGGAGAGGTCGACACCGTCGTGGCGCTGCGTGTCGAAAATGGCCTCATCACCGGGCTCTACGCCGTGCGCAACCCTGAGAAGCTCTCGCGGATGGAGCGGACGACCCCTTTGCGCCGCTGAGTTCCGGCCCGTCTTCACCCTGGGTCACCGGCCGGCGAACCCGAAAGGTCGCGGACATCACAGTCAGGGGGATCCCTGAATTCCGTCGGGGTCGCCTGGAACGCGGGACGCCGACCTGACACGATGGAACTCAACGCCGGGGTCGGGACGTTGCAACATCACAGAGGGGACGCCCCACCTCGAGGTAACAGCCCGTGGGATGCGAGAAGGCAGGCGGAGGAGATGGCCAACCCGTTCGTGAAGTTCTGGAAGTACATGATGGCGGCGTTCTCGTCGAAGATCGACGAGCACGCCGACCCGAAGGTACAGATCCAGCAGGCCATCGAGGAGGCACAGCGCAACCACCAGGCGCTGACCCAGCAGGCCGCCTCGGTGATCGGTAATCAGCGGCAGCTGGAGATGAAGCTGAACCGCCAGCTCGGCGACGTGGAGAAGCTGCAGGCTTCGACCCGCCAGGCGCTGGTGCTCGCCGACGAGGCGCGCGCCAAGGGCGACGAGCAGAAGGCGACCGAGTTCGAGAACGCGGCGGAAAGCTTCGCCGCGCAGCTCGTCACCGCCGAGCAGAGCATCGAGGACCTGAAGACCCTGCACGATCAGTCGCTTCAGGCGGCCGCGCAGGCGAAGAAGGCCGTCGAGCGCAACGCGACCATGTTGCAGCAGAAGCTGGCCGAGCGCACCAAGCTGCTCTCGCAGCTGGAGCAGGCGAAGATGCAGGAGCAGGTCTCCGCTTCGCTGAACCAGATGAGCCAGCTGGCCGCGCCGGGCAACACCCCGTCACTGGAAGACGTTCGCGACAAGATCGAGAAGCGCTACACCACGGCGCTCGGCTCGGCCGAACTCGCACAGAACTCCGTACAGGGCCGGATGATGGAAGTCCAGGCGTCGACGACGCAGCTCGCGGGACACTCGCGTTTGGAGCAGATTCGCGCTTCCATGAAGGGTGACTCCGTCGCGCAGGTGACCGACGGCAAGACCGCCGCCGCGCCGAAGGCGTCCGGCGGCGCGGACATCCAGCGTGAGATCCAGGCTCGGGTTCAGGCCGAACAGGGCAAGAACCCCGCCTGACACACCACCTAGAGCCGGTCCCGCGCCCCCGCGCGGGCGCGGGACCGGTCTCATCCGACTGAGGGGCGAGGGCAATGGGCCAGGGCAGGCGCAAGGACTTCGGGGAGTTCACCGCCAAGCTGGAGAAGCACATCGAGAAGCTGCCCGACTACGCCCAGAAGGCGCAGGAGAAGCTTCAGCGCTACATCCCACCCTCCGAGCAGGGCTCCCGGCCCGCCACCCCGGCCGCGCCCCGGCCACCGCGGCCGCGTCCGCAAATGCCGCAGATGCCCGCCATGCCGAAGATCTCGCAGCAACTGACGTCGATGACGACCGGCCAGATCCCGGTGGTGGCCGAGGCGAAGGCGAAATGGGCCCGCTGGAACGAGCCGGCCGCGAAACTGGAGCGCCGCAAACGCCGGACGTCCCGGGCGATGACCTTCTGGATCCTCCTCACCATCCTTTGCGGGCTTTTCGCCGTCGTCGCGGGCACCGGCCTGCTGAAGGACGGCCAGGCCGAAGTCTTCCAGGCCATCGCGGCCAGTGCGTTCACCATCGTCTTCGGCACTTTCGGCGTCCGTTCAGGCCTGCGGCTGCGGGGCCTCAACCGCACCGTGCTGCCTGCCGCGCCCGCCGCCCCGCCGCCGCTGCCTTCGGCGCGGTCCGTCGCGCGGGCGCCGATGGAGCGTCTCGTCGAGAGCGAGGCTTCGCTGGCGGAGCTGCTTCACCAGCTTTCGCAGCCGACGTCGCTCGGCACCATGCCCGTGTCGGAGATCGCCGTCGCGGACGCCCGGACCACCGCCGCGGAGGCGGCACAGGCGCTGCGCGGGCTGGCAGGCCGGATCCAGGCCATCGAACGCGGCCGTGACTCCGCACCCGAGCGGGAACGGGGCGCGCTCGACGCCGCCATCACGCAGCTGCGCGAGCAGCTCGACGACGGCGTCGACGGCTACGGCGGTCTCGTCGCGGCCGCCGGGCACACCGTCGCCGCGAGCTCGGACGGGATGACGTCGTCCAAGGAGTCGCTGTCCGACGCGACCGACAAGCTCGCCGGACTGGCCATGGCCCTGCGCGAGCTCTCCTGAGTATTCCTGGACCATCGTCCCATTCGTCGTCGCTAATACTCCAGTGCGTAACGACTTGCTCACTGTGCGATACCGAAACGTTCGCGTAACCCGAAACCGCTGGTTACGGCACCTCGCGATGCCTAACGTTTGTCTCATGCACGTAGTGCTTTTCCCGGCTCGGGCCTGAACCCAGCCCGCGTGAGCGGGCGTCCCAGGGTGGCGGACCGGACACAGTGGATCTCGCGCAGTGGTCTTTCTCGTCCCCGCCGAGGAAAGGACGCCCAGTGACGACACTCATCCCGGAACCAGAGTCGATCCCGGCCCCGCCTCCCAGCTCCTACCAACGCGTCAAAGCCGCCTACGACCGGATTTCCGAGGTCGACCGGCCCGATGTCTGGATCATCCTCCGCGCCTTGGAAGACGTGCTGGTCGACGCGAAAGCGGTCGACGAACGCGTCCGCGCCGGAACGGATCTTCCGCTCGCCGGAACCCTGGTGGCGGTCGCCGACGTCCTCGATGTCGCCGGTCTTCCCACGGCCGGCGAGGAAGTCTGCTGTAGTGACGCCCCCGCGGTGTCCCGGCTGGCCGCCGCCGGCGCGGTGGTGGTCGGCAAGACCAACTGCGACCGGTACGGCAGCGATCTCGAAAACACCCACAGCCCGTACGGCGCGGTGAGCGCCGCGCTGAACACCGCCCGGGTCTCCGGGAGCGCGAGCAGCGGGGCGGCCGTGGCCGTCGCGCTGGGCCTCGTCGATCTGGCGGTCGGCACGGACACCGGGGGTGCGGGCCGCGTGCCTGCCTCACTCAACGGGATCGTCGGGATGAAGCCGACACTGGGCCTGGTGCCGAAGACGGGGGCCGCCCCGTGTGGTGGCGTCGCCTTGTTCGCCCGCAGCCTGACGCTGGGCCAGCGGGCGCTGGGCCTGATGACCGGACCCGACGGGGTCGACCCGCTCGCGCGTGACTGGCCCCCTGACGTCCGGCTCGCCGCCGGGGACCGGCCACGGGTCGCGATCCCTGGCTCCGACACGCTCACCGCGCTTTCGCTTCCTTCCCGGTCCGCCTTCCTCGGCGCGGTGTCGGCGCTGCGCGCGTCCGGGGCCGTGGTGCGGACGGTGGAGGTGTCCGCGCTGCTGTCGATGGGCGATCTGATCCACGACGACGGTTTCACCGCCGACAGGCAGCGGGTCGCCGAAGCCGGAATGCTCGCGCTGCGCCTGCTTTCCGACTACGACGCCCTCGTCCTGCCGACGGTCGCCGATCATCCGGAGCTGGCCGAGGCGCTGTCCGATCCGGACGGCGTCGCCAGGCGGCTGGAGACGTTCACGGCGTTCGTCAACCTGCTCGACCTCGCCGCGATCACGGTGCCGTCGTCGACGTCGGATCTCGGGCCGTACGGGGTTTCGGTGGTGGTGCGGCCGTTCGACGACCAGGTCGCCATCGACCTCGCCGCGGTGCTCACCGATGAGCAGGCCGATCTTCCTTATCCCGCACCGGGTGCGGACCTCGTGGTGTTCGGCGCGCATCTGCGTGGGCAGCCGCTGAACGAGCGGCTGGTCACCGCCGGGGCCCGGTTCACCGGGCCGGTCCAGACGGGCGAGGGCTACCGGATGCTGTTGCTGCCGACCGAACCGCCGCAGCCGGGGGTGGTACCGGCGAGCGCCATGGGCGAGCACACCATGCTCTCCGGTGAACGCTGGCGGCTTTCACCGGCCGCTCTCGGCGCTTTCGCGGCCACCCTGCCCGCCCCGTTCGTGCTCGGGAGGATCCGCCTTGACAACGGGGAGACACCCCTGGCCGTGCTTTGTGACCAGGCGGCCACCGCGACGGCGACCGAGCTGACGCGGTACCAGTGCTGGCGTGCCTACCTGAGGTTCGTCAGTACGGCCGGGCCGCGAGACCTCGGGCGACCCGCTTGACCAGACCGGGACCGTGCAGGGCGAAACCGGTGTAGAGCTGGACGAGACCGGCGCCGGCGTCGAGCATCCGTGCGGCGGCGCCGGCGTCGAAGATCCCGCCGACGCCGATGATCGGCAGCTTGCCGCCGGTCTCGTCATGCACGAACCGCACCACTTCGACCGACCGCGCGGTCAGCGGGCGACCGGAAAGCCCGCCCGCCTGCTCGCCGACGGCGGCTTCGGCCGGGGCGATCCCCTCGCGGGACAGGGTCGTGTTGGTCGCGATCAGCCCGGCGACGCCGTGTTCGAGGCAGACCTCCAGCAGTTCCGCGAGCGCTTCGCCGGTGAGGTCGGGGGCGACCTTCACCAGCACCGGCGTCGGCTTGGCGTCACCCGCGAGTTCGGTGGAGGTCTTCCGGAGTTCGCCGAGCAGTTCGGCCAGCGCGGTTTTGTCCTGCAGTGCCCGCAGTCCTGGCGTGTTCGGCGAACTGACGTTGATCGCGAAGTAGTCGGCGTACGGGTACAGCGCCCGCAAGGAGAACCGGTAGTCCTCGACGGCCTCGTCCAGCGGCGTCACCTTGGACTTGCCGATGCTGACGCCGAGCGGCACCGGCGGTTTCCCGCCCGCGGCGAGCCGGGTGGCGAGCGCTTCGGCGCCTTCGTTGTTGAAGCCCATCCGGTTGATCACCGCGTCGGTCTCGGCGAGGGTGAACAACCGCGGCTTGTCGTTGCCCGGCTGGGGATGCCGGGTGACCGTGCCGACCTCGACGAACCCGAAACCGAGCGCGGGCCACGCGTGCGGTGCGCGCCCGTTCTTGTCCATCCCGGCGGCGAGGCCGACCCGGTTCGGGAAGCGGAGACCGAGGAAGGTGACCGGATCGTCCGTCCGGTAGACGCGGCCGAGCGCGCCGAGCGCGGGGGCGAACCGGCTCAGCTTCGCGAGCGAGGCGATGGTGCGTTCGTGCACGGTTTCGGGGTCGCCGCCGGAGACCCGGTACAGCGTGGGGCGGACGATCTTGTCGAAGAACACGCGCCCATCATGCCTGGTGGGATCCAGCCGCGTTCACCGGTGAGTGGCCAGCACCGCCGTGAGGCCCTCTCGCAGATCTTTGACGAAATACTCGGGAACCTCCAGTGACGGGAAATGCCCCCCTGCTTCGGGCGACCGCCATCGGACGATCTGCCGGTACCGCTCCTGTGCCCACGCACGCGGATACTTCTCGATGTCGCGGGGATACATGGTGATCGCAGACGGGACGTCGACCCGGAGTTCGGGATCGAGCGAGTTGTGGCTTTCGTAGTAAATGCGGGCCGCCGACGCGCCGGTCCGCGTCAGCCAGTACAGGGTGACGTCGTCGAGAATCCGGTCCCTGGAAATGGTCTCGAACGGGCTGTCTTCGGTATCCGACCACTCGGCGAACTTGTCGAGGATCCAGGCGAGCAGCCCGACCGGCGAGTCGACGAGCGAGTAGCCGATGGTCTGCGGCCGGGTCGCCTGCTGCTTCGCGTACGCCGCGCGGTGGTGCCAGAAATCGTGGGTTTCCTCGGTCCACTCGCGTTCGGCCGCCGTCAGCCCGTCCGTCGTCAACCCGGGCGGTCCCTCCGCGAACGTGGTGTGGATGCCGAGAACATGCTCCGGGAACCTGCCGCCGAGAACCGTGGTGATATTGCCACCCCAGTCGCCGCCGTGGGCCAAGAACCTGCGGTAGCCGAGCCTTCCCATCAGTTCCACCCACGCGGCCGCGATCTTTTCGGTTCCCCACCCGGTGGTGTCCGGTTTGTCGCTGTAACCGAAGCCCGGAAGCGACGGGACCACGACGTGGAACGCCGGCGTGTCCGTGTCTTTCGGATCCGCCAGCTCGTCCACCACATCGATGAACTCGGCGATACTGCCCGGCCAGCCGTGCGTCAGGATCAGAGGTGTGGCCTCCGCACGCGTGGATCGGCGATGCAGGAAGTGGATTCCCAGGCCGTCGATGGTCGTGCGGAACTGGCCGATCCCGGCAAGGCGCGCTTCGAACGCCCGCCAGTCGTACCCCGTACGCCAGTAGTGCACGACCTCGACGAGGTCGGCGAGCGGAACGCCCTGCTCCCAGCGGCGAGGGCCGGGCGAGGCGCCATAGACCGTCTCGGCCTCCGGTAGCCGCGCCGCGGCCAATCTCGCACGCAGATCGTCGAGGTCGGCGTCAGTCGCGTGGGCTTCGAAGGCTTGTACGTCGCTGGGCATGGGACCTCCTGATGATCGCGAACCGGCTAAGATGGTTCTAACAGGTTTTCAGGCCGGCGTGCAACCGGCTAAGGTGGTTCCATGCCTGCTGGGTTGCCTGACTTCCGCCTCGGTAACGTGCTGGCGACCAGCTTCACGGCGACTTTGACGGAGCGTCATGGCGACCCTGTGGAGCGCATTCCCGCACCGCACCGGCTCGTCGACTGGCTGGCGGTGTACGGCCTCGCCGTGGACTCCTGCACCCCCGCCCAGCTCGACCTCGCCCGGGAGCTGAGGGAGTCGATTCACGCCGCCGCGACAGCGGCCGCGATCGGGGACGCTCTCCCCGCGTCCGCTGTCCAAGTCATCAATGACCGCAGCGTTCAGGGCCGGGCCGCAGCGATCCTGACGCCCGAGGGTGAGCGGCAATGGCGGCTCAACCCGGCTTCCCGCGTGGAGGACGCCCTCAGCGTGATCGCCGCCGACGCGATCAGCATCATCGCGGGCGAACGAGACGGAAAATTGGCCTTGTGCGCATCACCGACCTGTCAAGCCGCCTTCTTCGACACCAGCCAAAGCCGCACCCGCAGATGGTGTGACATGAACACGTGCGGGAACCGTGAGAAGAAGGCGCGTTTCAAGGCGGGGCAACGCAAAAACCCCAGTTCAGGGGAGTGACCGTCACCTCGACGCAGCCGCGTTGTGTTCGTGCGTGCTGCGGTCGGCGGCTCAGGCGCCCCTCCGGCTCCGGGGTGACAGGAACTGTCACCTACCGCGTGCCAGCTCGGCGGAGCGACCGCGGCTAGCGGCTCGCCTTCCATTCGTCTTCGAGCATCGCGAAGACGAGTTCGTCACACCACTCGCCCTTCACGATCTCGTTCTCCCGCAGATGCGCTTCCTTGCGCATCCCGAGGCGTTCCATCAGCGCGGACGACGCCGTGTTGCGGCCGTCGCAACGGCCGATGATCCGGTGCAGGCCGAGGTCTTCGAAGCCGAGCCGCAGCAGTTCGACGGCGGCCTCCGCGGCGAACCCCTTGCCATGGTGATCGGGATGGAACACGAACCCGATCTCGCCCTGGCGGTGTTCACTGCTGAGGTATTCGAGGTTCAGGTCGCCGATCAGCTGCCCGGTCCCGGTCAGCTCCACGGCGATGGCCAGGAACTGGCCTTCTTGGGACAGAGTGCTGCTGTGCACCCGTTTCGCGAGTGCGGCGGCGGATTCGGCCCGGCTGCGCGGGCTCCAGTACAGATACCGGGCGACGTCGGCGCGGGACTGGAAGGAGTTGAGTTCGTCGAGATCATCCGCGGTGAAGGCGCGGAGGGTCAGGCGCGGGGTGGTGATCGGGAAGTCGGGCCTCAACATGGCGTCAGGTTATCCAGTCGGCGGGGTTCCTGGCAGTGGAACAGCGGCGGATGGGGTCTCCGGCTCGCCGGGCGGTCTTTTCGGCCGCGCAAAGGGAGGAATGGCCCGGAAATAGGGGAACCCCGAGGTGACTCCCGGACGCCGGTGACGGCGTCCGGGCCCGAGCCGGACCGGTGCTCGGGAACCTCGGGGGCCCGGTGACTGCCTGGTATTTGCTATCAGGCACCACGCGAAGCAGGCGATGACGAGCCGAAGGTGGCTCCAACTTGCGTTGTATCGCTGCCGATGAGTCCTACGCGTGCCGTCCGCTAGCGGACAGTCACCTCACGAGTCCTGTTGCTATACAACTTTGGACCACCTCCTCTCTCGTGTACCGCCACGCTATGCGAGGGGTTCGGCGTCCTGCAACAAGATTTCTTCGATCTCCGTCAGCAGGACGCTCTTGTCCGCCGACGGCAGAAAAGACGCCTCGACGGCGTTCTTCGCGAACCGGGCGATTTCGGTCGCGTTCAGGCCCAATGTTTCGGCGACGGCCAGGTACTCGCCGTCGAGGGTGGCACCGAACATCGGCGGGTCGTCGGTGTTGAGCGTGACCACCACTCCGTGGTCGAGGAGCCGTCGCACCGGATGTGCCTCGATCGAGGGAAACTGTCCTGTCCGGACATTCGAGGTCGGGCAGACCTCCAGCGGGATTCGTTGTACGGCTAGGTACTCCAGTAAGGCCGGATCGGTGTACGCGCCGACGCCGTGGCCGATCCGTTCGGCGCCCAGGTCGTGTATCGCCGACCAGACGGTGGCCGGGCCGGTGGTCTCGCCCGCGTGCGGGACGCTGTGCAGCCCTGCCTCCCGGGCGCTCGTGAAGAACGGCACGAACTGCGCGCGGCCGACGCCGACCTCGGGCCCGCCGAGCCCGAACGACACCAGTCCCTCCGGGCGTTCGCGGAGCGCGAACACGGCCGTTTCGCGGCCCGCGACGATCCCTTTCTCGCCGGGAATGTCGAAGCACCACGCCAGTTCGACGCCGTGCCCGGCCATTGCTTCGGCACGCCCGGTGGTGAGACCGGTGAGGAGGGCATCGGAGGACATGCCGTCCAGGACGTGGTTGTACGGCGTCACGGTCACCTCGGCGTAGCGCGCGTTCTGCGCGGCGAGGTCGGCCGCCAGCCCGGTGACGAGGGTGTGGATGTCGCGGGCGTCGCGCACCAGTGACGTCACCGCCAGGTAGTTGCGCAGGAAATGCGGGAAGTCACGGAAGGTGAAGAACTCGGCGAGCGCTTCGGGCTCGGTCGGCACGCCCGCGGCCGGGCGTCGGCGGGCCAGTTCCAGCACCGTCGGCAGGCTCGCCGAGCCGACCAGGTGGACGTGCAGTTCGACCTTGGGCAGGGCGTGCACGAACGCGCGCAGCGCCTCACCCGTGAGGATTCCGGGCATGACAAAGCTCCCTGGCGAAGAAGTGAAGGGTGACGTGCGGGGAGAGCGGACGACTCAGGGAGCGAGGTCGCCGCGTTCGGTGTCGGCCCCGTAGAGCGGGAGCTTGAACAGCGTCACGAGGCCAGTCTAGGGCGTGTCTGGCAAATCTCGTTCGCGGTCTTCGCGCCCAGGCGGCCCCTGGCGGCGTGGGCGCTCGTGAAGAACGGCACGAACTGCGCGCGGCCGACGCCGACCTCGGGCCCGCCG
>NZ_JBFBBY010000161.1:0-16251 GCF_040682875.1 Amycolatopsis sp. NPDC051071
CACCCCACTGCGCGGATGTCCTGAAGGCCCCCTTTGAGACGTTGAACGTCTCAAAGGGGGCCTTCAGGACATCAAGCATGCTCGACAACGTCCGCTACGAGGGGCGCACGTCCGCGTCGTCCGGCTCCCGCGGCGACGGCGGCACCTGACCGTTGGCCGGCGGGACGGCCGGAACCTCCGGGACAGCCGCGACAGGAGCAGCGGGAGCGGGAGCAGCGGCGGCAGGACCAGGAGCAGGAGCAGGAGCGGCCTCCGCCGATCGCTTCGGCGTGTTCGCGTCGAGGAAGCGCAGCAACTCCACCGGGAACGGCAGGACCAGCGTCGAGTTCTTCTCCGCCGAAACCTGCACGACGGTCTCCAGCAGCCGCAACTGCATCGCCGCCGGGGTATCGGCCATGGTCGCGGCCGCCTGCGAAAGCTTGTACGACGCCTGCAGTTCGCCGTCGGCCGAGATGACCCGCGCGCGCCGCTCGCGTTCGGCCTCGGCCTGGCGTGACATCGAGCGTTTCATCGATTCCGGCAGCGCGACGTCCTTGATCTCGACCCGGTCGATGTGGATGCCCCAGTCCAGCGCGGGGCTGTCGATCATCAGCTCCAGGCCTTCGTTGAGCCGTTCGCGGTTCGACAGCAGGTCGTCCAGCTCGCTTTTGCCGATGATGGACCGCAGTGACGTCTGCGCCACCTGGCCGACGGCCGAGCGGTAGTCCTGCACGTTCACCGCGGCCAGTACCGGATCGACCACCTTGAAGTACACGACCGCGTCGACCCGCACGCTGACGTTATCGCGGGTGATGCCGTCCTGCGCGGGGATCGGCATCGTGATGATCTGCATGTTGACCTTCTGCATCCTGTCCGCGAAGGGCATCAGCATCGCGAGCCCCGGCTCCCGGGGCGTCGTGCGCACCCGGCCGAACCGGAAGACCAGACCGCGTTCGTACTGTTTCACCACCCGCAGGCTGGCCGCGAGCCAAGCGCCGCCAACGACGACGACCGCACTGAGAATCTCCACCACCATAACCGCTCCCGGGGTTGTTCTCCCTGTTCACGGTACGCCTGGCGGGTCACGGTCGAAACACGGTGGACACGCCTGCCAAGGTGGGTTCGTGACCGGTTTCAAGATCCCGCCCAAGTTCCTCGACCGCGCCGCCGACCTCGGCCCCGGTGCCGCCGAGTGGCTCGACTCCCTCCCGTTCCTCGCCGAGAAGTACACGGCCAAATGGAATCTCGGCTACGACGGCGAGGCCATGCACGGTTTCGTCGGCGTCGCCCAGCCCGTCCGCCGCGCCGACGGCTCCCCCGCGATCCTCAAACTCGGCTGGCCGCATGAGGAATCCGACGACGAGCCGCTCGCACTGTCCACTTGGGCCGGTCAGGGCGCGGTGCTGATGTACGACAACGTGCCCGAAGACGGCGTGTTGCTGCTGGAGCGGCTTGACGCCACTCGCTCGCTCGAAACCGAGCCGATCCGGGAAGCCGTCGAGACCGTCGGCGCGATCGCGCGGCGGCTGGCCGTCCCCGCCCCCGAAGCCCTGCGGCGTTCTCTTCGTGAAGAGGCTGCGGAACTGGTCACCGAACTCCCGGAGACGTGGAGCGAACTCGGCGAGCCGTTCGACCGGAAGTACATCGACGCGGCGGTCGAGATCTGTGTGCACCTCGGGCCAACGGCAGGCGAGCTGATGGTGAACGAGGATCTGCACTTCGAGAACGTCCTCGCCGGCGAACGCGAACCGTGGCTGGTGATCGACCCGAAGCCGCTCTCGGGCGACCTCGAGTTCGGCGCGATCTCGATTCTCTGGAACCGGGCGACCGAGTCCACAATGGACGAAAAGATCGCGTGGTTCACCGCCGCGGCGGGGCTGGACGCCGAACGCACGCGGGCGTGGACGCTCGTGCGCGCGGTGCGGAACTGGATCTGGCTCCAC
Source organism: Amycolatopsis sp. NPDC051071 (assembly GCF_040682875.1). Classification (NCBI taxonomy): domain Bacteria; kingdom Bacillati; phylum Actinomycetota; class Actinomycetes; order Pseudonocardiales; family Pseudonocardiaceae; genus Amycolatopsis; species Amycolatopsis sp. NPDC051071. The sequence goes on from NZ_JBFBBY010000161.1 coordinate 1,923, forward strand.
GAAGACCTCGCCGAGGGCAGCTCACCCGAGAGCATCGCCGAAGATCCCGCGTACGCCGCCGTCCCGGAAATCGCCGCCTGGGCATTGCGGTGATCACACGAATCGTCTCCCGCGCCGGGAGCCGATAGCCTTCGGGCATGGCAGGCGTGAACAGGGTATTCGCAGCTCAGCTGGCCGGTTTGCCGGTATTCGGGCCCGATGGTGAATCGATCGGCAAGGTCCGGGACCTGGTGGCGGGCCTGCGGCTGGATCAGCAGCCGCCGCGGATACTGGGCATCGTCGTCGAGCTGACCACGAGGCGGCGCGTGTTCGTGCCGATGTTGCGCGTGACCTCGATCGAGCCCACCGCCATCACCCTCGCCACCGGTTCGGTGAACATGCGGCGATTCCACCAGCGGCCCAACGAGGTACTGGTGGTCGGGCAGTTGTTCGACGCGTACGCGACGCTCGCGGGCTCCGACACCCGGATCACTGTCGTCGACGCCGCCATGGAACCGACACGGACCCGGGACTGGGTGCTCGCGAAACTCGCGATCCGCGAGCGGTCGAGCAGGCTCGGCCTCGGCAGGCGACGTGCGCCGATGCAGGTGCTGCCGTGGTCGGAGGTGTCCGGGCTCGGGCTCACCGACCTGACCGGCCAGACCCAGGGCGCGGCGCAACTGCTGGTGTTGTTCGACACCATGCGCGCGGCCGACGTCGCCGCCACCGTGCGGGACCTGCCGCTGAAACGGCGGCACGAGGTCGCCGACGCGATGGACGACGAGCACCTCGCCGACCTGCTTGAGGAACTCCCCGAAGACGACCAGAAGGAACTGCTGTCCTACCTCGCCGAGGAACGCGCCGCCGACATCCTCGAAGCGATGAACCCCGACGACGCCGCCGACCTGCTGGCCGAACTGGCGCCCGCCGAACAGAACCGGTTCCTGGAACTGATGGAGCCCGAGGAGTCGGCACCGGTGAAACGGCTGCTCGAGTACTCCTCCGACACCGCGGGCGGGCTGATGACACCCGAACCGGTCGTCCTGACCCCCGATGCCACGGTCGCGGAGGCACTCGCGCATATCCGCAACGCCGATCTCCCGGTGGCGCTGGCGAGCATGGTGTTCGTCTGCCGCCCGCCCACCGAGACGCCGACAGGGCGCTTCGTCGGCGTCGTCCACTTCCAGCGGCTGCTACGCGAGCCACCCGCGGAAATAGTGGCGAGCGCCGTCGACACGCAGTTGCCCGCGCTGCGACCGAACGCCACGTTGTCCGAGGTCACCCGCTACTTCGCCGCCTACAACCTCACCTGCGGGCCGGTGGTCGACGCCGAAGACCACCTGCTGGGCGCGGTCACCGTCGACGACGTCCTCGACCATCTGCTCCCGGAGGACTGGCGCGAGACCGGGCTGCACGACATCACCGGCGAGATCAACGGAGAAGAAAGCGAGGAGGCCGAACGTGCCTGAACTGACGTCCGGGCGGCGGCTCGACCAGCCCCGCGGCCAAGGCCGGTTCAGGCTGAACCTGGACCCGGATACCTTCGGCAGGCTCACCGAACGGGTCGCACGGTTCCTCGGCACCGGTAAATACCTGTTCTGGCAGACACTGACCGTCATCGTCTGGATCGTGCTGAACCTGGTGGCGGTCTCGCTGCGCTGGGACCCGTACCCGTTCATCCTGCTGAATCTGGCGTTTTCGACACAGGCCGCGTATGCCGCGCCGCTCATCCTCCTGGCGCAGAACCGCCAGGACGACCGCGACCGCGTCTCGCTGGAGGAAGACCGGAATCGGGCCGAGCAGACCAAGGCGGACACCGAATACCTCGCGCGGGAGCTGGCGTCACTGCGGATCGCGGTCGGCGAGGTCGCCACCCGCGACTTCCTCCGCGGTGAACTCGACCGCCTCCGTGAGGATCTTGACGCCAAGCCACGCAAGGGCAAACCCGACCGCACGGCTACCGGTACGTAACATGGAGGCGTGACCAGTACGCAGCAACTCCCCAGCGTCGACGATGTCCGCACCGCGCTGAAGGCCGTGTACGACCCGGAGATCAAGAAGCCGATCACCGAACTCGGCATGGTCAAGGGCGTGGAGGTCGGCTCGGACGGTGTGGTCACTGTCGGGATTTATCTGACGGTCGCCGGCTGCCCGTTGAAGGCGACGCTGACGAAGGACACCACCGACGCCGTCGCGAAGCTCCCCGGCGTCAGCGACGTCCGGGTCGAGCTCGACGTGATGAACGACGAGCAACGCACGGCACTGCGAAAATCGCTGCGCGGTGACGCCGCGGAACCGGTGATCCCGTTCGCGCAGCCGGGTTCGCTGACGCGGGTCTACTGCGTCGCGTCCGGCAAGGGCGGGGTCGGCAAGTCCTCGGTGACGGTGAACCTCGCGGCCGCGATGGCCGAGCGCGGGCTCTCCGTCGGCGTGGTGGACGCGGACATCTACGGGCACTCGGTGCCGCGGATGCTCGGCACGCGGGAGAAGCCGACCAAGGTCGACACCATGATCATGCCGCCGCAGGCGCACGGCGTGAAGGTCATCTCGATCGGCATGTTCACCCCGGGCAACACCCCCGTCGTCTGGCGCGGGCCGATGCTGCACCGCGCACTGCAGCAGTTCCTCGCCGACGTGTTCTGGGGCGACCTCGACATCCTGCTGCTGGACCTGCCGCCGGGCACCGGCGACATCGCGATCTCGGTGGCGCAGCTGATCCCGAACGCGGAGATCCTGGTCGTCACCACCCCGCAGCAGGCGGCGGCCGAGGTGGCCGAGCGCGCGGGTGCGATCGCGTTGCAGACGCGGCAGCGGATCGCCGGTGTCATCGAGAACATGTCGTGGCTGGAGACGCCCGACGGCGGGCGGATGGAGCTCTTCGGGTCCGGCGGCGGGCAGTCCGTCGCCGACTCGCTGTCGAAGTCGGTCGGCTCGCCGGTGCCGCTGCTCGGCCAGGTCCCGATGGACCCGCGGCTGGTCGCCCACGGCGACGCGGGGACGCCGATCGTACTGGCGGAGCCGGACGCGCCGGCGTCGCTCGTGCTCAAGGAGACGGCGAAGAAGCTGACCGTCCGGGCGCGTGGACTGGCCGGGATGATGCTGAACGTGACCCCCGCGGGCCGCTGACCTGCCCGGGTGTCCCGCGAGTAGAGGACTGGTTGCGGTAGTTGCGCGTGCATGGACCGCAACCAGAGGACTAATCGCGGTGTGTCAGGTGGCGTCGGGGTCGACCGGAGGGTGTCGGACTCGCGGTTCCGCGGTGTTCCGGGTGTGCGAAGGGGCTGCCCGGCAAGAGATGCGGTGATCGTGCGTCACCGAGACGTGGTGCGGGCGTGCTCAGACTCCGCACTCGCGTGCTTGAAAGCGTAACTCGCGTGCTTGAAGCCGTAACTCGCGTGCTTGAAGGCGGAACTCACGTGCTTGCAGGCGTAACTCGCGTGCTCGTGCTGACTGTGAGTACGGCTGCGAACGGGGGCCGTTCCTGGCATCCGGGTGTCCCGCAAGTAGAGGACTGGTTGCGGTAGTTGCGCGTGCATGGACCGCAACTAGAGGACTAAACGCGGTGTGTCAGGTGGCGTCGGGGTCGACCGGAGGGCGCTCGCCCGGCTTCAGCGGCTCGGGCTGCGCGGCTGTCGCCGGGTAGCCGTTGGGCTTCGAAGCACCGTTGGCACCGTTGGTCCCGTTCGCACCGCCGTTGGTGCCCTTGACGTTGTTGAGCCCCAGCGGATCGGAGTCACCGTCGAACAGGTGCTGGGTGACGACCCGCTTCGGATCGAAGTTCCGCAGACCGCGCAGGTCTTCCAGCGGCTTGCGCAGCTGGTCGAACTCCGGGCCCATCTCCTCGCGTAGTTGCGTTTTGGCGCCGGTCGCGAATTCACGGACCTTGCGGACGCTCTTCGCCATCCACGCCGCGGCTTCAGGGAGCCGCTCCGGACCGAGAATGAACAGACCCGCGACGACGATGATGAGGATCTCGCCCCAGCCGACACTTTCGAACACCCGTGTGAACCTCCGCCTCGGCGTCTTCCCCGTTCAGGGTACCCGCCCGGACCCGCTCAGTCCGAAGCCAGTTTCACGTCAACCACAAGCGAAGACCCATCACGGACAAGCCGGACAGGAACCACTTCGCCGACGTCTCGCGCGCGGACCGCGACAAGCAGTTCCGAGGAGTCGCGCACGAGCCGTCCGCCGACCTCGGTGATCACGTCGCCTTCCTTGATCCCGGCCGACGCCGCTGGGCCGCCGGGGGCGACGTTGCGGACCTGGGCGCCCATGGTGCTGGAGCCCGCGACGGTCGAGGAGGCGTTGATGCCGATGTCGGGGTGGACGACCTTTCCGTCCTTGATCAGGGTTTTCGCGATCTTCACCGCGTAGTCGCTCGGGATGGCGAAGCCGATGCCGATACTGCCGCCTTCGGCACTGGACGAGCGGATCGCCGAGTTGATCCCGACCAGGGCGCCGGTCGCGTCGACGAGCGCGCCGCCCGAGTTGCCGTGGTTGATCGCGGCGTCGGTCTGGATGGCCTCGTAGATCACCGGGGCGCTGCCGCCGTCGCCGCCCGCGGTCACCGGACGGTTCAGCGCGCTCACGATGCCGGCGGTGACCGAGTTCTGCAGTGCCAGCGGCGAGCCGACGGCGATCACCGAATCGCCGACGGCGAGATCGGACGACTTTCCGACCTGCAACGCGGTCAGGTTGTCGACGTTGACCTTGACCACGGCGAGGTCGGTTTTCGGGTCGGCGCCGACGACCTTGGCCTCGACACGCCTGCCGTCGAAGAACACGGCGGTGACCTTGGTGGCCGCGTCGGCCGTCGCCGCCGAGATCACGTGTTCGTTCGTGAGCACGTAGCCCTGGGTGTCGATGACGACGCCGGAACCTTGCTGGCCCGCGTCGGCACCGGGTTTGAACACCTCGAGCGAGACGACGGCGGGCGCCACCCGGTGGGCGATGTCCGCGATCGAGCCAGCCGGGCGTTCCTTGGCGGCGTCGGCCTCGGAGATGCTGGCCTCGCCGGTGAGTTCGGTGCCGGTGTCGGCAAACCACCAGCCGATCAGCCCGCCGGCGGCGCCGACGACCAGCGCGACGGCGGCGAGCATCGCCAGCGCCTTCGTCTGCACGCGCCGCCCGAAGAGGACTTCCGGCAAGCTCAGCAGCGCACCGTGCGGGCGCTTCGCGTCCTTCTCTTCTTCGGGCTCAGCCTGCATCGCGGGTCCGGCGAGCACCGCGCCCGAGGCGGGATCGCGCCACGGATCCGAGGTCTTGGTCCAGAGCGGTTCTTCGGCACCGTTCCCGGACAGGCCGGCGCCGTTGGCCCCGTACGGCCGCTCCAGCACGACACCCTCGGCGCCCGGCGGACGGCGGAAGGCCTCGGCGAGCGATTCCGGCGTCGGCGGCGCCAAGTTCATACCCGGCGCCGTCTGCCCGTTGGTCCCTGGCTGGTAGAGCTTGTCGAAGGCACCCGCGACGCCACGCGGCCTGCCGAACGTGGCCGCCTGCGCCGGATCGACGGCGGGCCGGGCCAGCGGGCGCGGCGCCAGCCGATCCGCCGCCGGTTCACCAGGCTGCTGCGGATTCGCGTTCGGCTGCTCGGTCATCATTCCCCGGGGCTGAGATCAGGTTGGCCGGACGCGAGAGTACGCCAAGCCTCGCTGCCGATTCTGCCGTCACCATGGTGAAGTGCGCGTTGTTTCCCCGGAACCGTCGATAAATGTGACACTTGAGGCAACCATGTCGCACCTCTGGCAGTCTAACGGTCATGTCGGAGAATCACGGGGGCCAGTTCCCGCCACAGCAGCCGTATCCCCAGCAACAGCCGTACCCGCGGCAACCGGGGTACAGCCAAGATCAGCACTACAGCCCGGAACAGCAGTGGCCTCAACAGCAGCAGCAATGGCCCCAGCAAGAGGGCTGGCCGCAGCAGCCGCCCAAGAAGAAGGGCCTGTCCACCAAGGTGAAGGTGCTGCTGCTGGTCGCCGCCCTCGTCGTGGTCGGCGGTGGGATCGGACTGATCTTCGTGGCGAAGTCGGCCGCCGGGCCGGAGAAGCAAGCGGGGAAGCTGGTCGAGGGCGACTGCGTCGTGCTGACCGGCGCGGGCAAGGGGGCCGACGCGGTCAAGACGTCGTGCGATTCCCCGCAGGCGCCCTACGCGGTGAGCCTCACCGGTATCGACAAAGGCGACTGGGACTGCAAGGAAGGCTTCTACAAGTACGCCGTCGCGACGCCGCTGCGCGGGGAGGGCGTCGCACTGTGCCTGGCGATCAACGCCAAGGTCGGGTTGTGTTTCGACGACATCGAGACGAAGACTCCGCCACCCTTGAAGGACTGCGGCTCGGCGCGGTTGAAGATCAGCGAGGTCTTCGGTCAGGCGAGCATCGTGAACAGCCCGTGCAAGGAGGGCACCGCGGAGGTCATCTCCTACTCCAGCTACGGGGCGACGAATTTCAAGAGCGCGACGATCTGCTTCGTCAAACCCTGACGAAGCGGATCAGCGAGCGGAGACGGGCACGGGCGCGCTCGACGTGCTCGGGCTCGGTGCGGGGGTGTGCGGCGGTTCCGGCCGGACACCGCCGCCCAGCTGCGCGGGCAGCAGTCCCGCGTTGACACCCTGCGGCGGGACCAATGCCGGGCTCGGCTGGTCTTCGGTGCCGTCACCCGAGGTCGCGACCAGTGCCAGTGCGCTCAGCACCAGACCCGAAACGACCACTCCGGCGCCTTGCGCGTACTTCCGGCGGGCGAGGCCGAACCGGCCGCCGCCGAGCACGTTCGGGGACTGGCCCAGCGGCGCCGATGATCCCAACGGCGCGGTACCGCCGAGCACTCCGGTTTCACGAAGTCCGGCGACCCGGTCGGGACGCTGGATGGCCACCAGCTGGCCGTCGGCCGTCATCGCCAGGTTGTCCGGCGAGCTGGGGAGCTCGGTGTTCTGCGGGATGGAGCAGAGGCTCGCGAGAAAACCCGCCGACATCAACGGGGCTCCGGCCTGCTTCACGGCGGTGACGGCCTGGCGCTGCGCGGTGACCTCCGCCGCGCAGGCCTGACAGCGAGCGATATGCGCCGACGCCCTGTCCTGGGCGCCGAGGGTCAGCTCGCCGTCGACGAAGGCGACGATGGCGTCCGGAAGCAGATGCGACTCGGGGAGTGCCCAACCTCGCGGTGCGGTCATACCCCCACCTTCGCAGACTCCTGCGCCGCGGCGCGACGACGCTCCAAAGAAGCGCGAAGCGCCTGGCGGCCGCGGTGGATCCGGCTGCGCACGGTGCCGAGCTTGACACCGAGGGTGGCGCCGATCTCCTCGTACGAGAGGCCTTCGACGTCACACAGCACGACCGCGGCGCGGAACTCGGGCGGCAGCTCGTCGAGCGCGGCCTGCAGATCCGGGTCAAGGTGCGTATCCGAGTACACCTGCTCCGGGCTCGGGTCGTCGCCGACGATGCGGTCGGTGTCCTCGGGGAGGCCTTCCATCCGCACGCGTGAGCGGCGGCGGGCCATGTCGAGGAAGAGGTTCGTGGTGATGCGGTGCAGCCAGCCTTCGAACGTCCCGGGTTTGTAGGACGCGAGGGAGCGGAAGACCCGGATGAAGGTCTCCTGCGTCAGGTCCTCGGCGTCGTGGGCGTTACCTGTCAGGCGGTAGGCGAGCCGGTACACACGATCGGCGTGTTCGCGTACGACCTCGTCCCATGAGGGCGGGGTCCATGCGGCCTCGTCCACCGTCACCGGCGTGACCTGGTCCGCGAGCTGGTCGTTCTGCATCGTTTCCTGCATCGGGGAAGTAGGCACCTCCATCAGCGTCTTCTCCCAACTACTCCACCCAACGCGGGCGATGTACGCGGTGTTCCCGTTGTCGAGGCCCAGTCTGTCCGGCCTGCTTATGTTTCTAGTGAGACTGGACTGAGAAGACCCTGAGAAGTCGGTACCAGGGAGTCTTCGCTCTTTTGTCGATAAGCAGCGCTAATCTCCGCGTGTGAATTCCGGGACGCATGCGGGCTCGCCTGCCGAGGCCGCCGACGCCGACCTCGTCGACGGGTACCTCCCCGACGACGAGGTTCTGGCCACCGCGCGGGCGCGGTCGGCCGATCTGGGGTGCGGCCCGCTGAGCGCGGGTGCCGGCGCGACGCTGCGTTTCCTGGCGACGACACTGCGCGCGAAGGCCGTCGTCGAGGTCGGGACCGGGGCAGGAGTGAGCGGGTTGTGCCTGCTCAGGGGCATGGTCGACGACGGGATCCTGACCTCGATCGACATCGAACCGGAGTACCACCGGGCGGCGAGGTCGGCGTTCCGCGAGGCAGGCTATCCGCCAGGGCGGACCCGGCTGATCATGGGCCGCGCGCTCGACGTCCTCCCCCGGCTCACGCCCGGCGGCTACGACCTGGTGTTCGTCGATTCGGCGCCGGTCGAGTACCCGAGTTGCTACGAGAAGGCCGTCGCGCTGCTGCGGCCCGGCGGGATACTGGCGTTCCACAACGTTTCGGGTGCCAGGGTGACGGATCCCTCACGACGTGATCCGGACACGCTCGCACTGCGCGAGGTCGCGCGGGCCTTCCGGGAGGACGACCGGCTGGTCCCGGCGCTGTTGCCGGTCGGCGGCGGGCTGCTGGTCGCCGCCATCGCGTAGCAAGGGACCTTTGCTATCGCCTCAGCGCCTGTTCCGTGAAGGCCTCCTTCCCCACTTCGCGGGTAGGGAAGGAGACCTTTGCGGACTTCGGGACCACGGTGAAGACGGCGACAGCGGCGAGGACGAGCCAGGCGGCGGTGAGCACGATCAGCCAGGTCCAGCCCGCGTGGCCGTACACGGTGGCGCCGACGGCGCCGCCGACACTGCTGCCGAGGTAGTACGAAAGTGTGTAGAGCCCTCCTACCTGGCCGCGAGCGTTCTCGGGCGCCTCCGCGGCGGCCCAGCCGTTGGCGACGGCGTGTGCGGCGAAGAACGCCCCGGTCAGCACGACGAAACCGACGATGACCAGCGGCAGCGAGTCGGGCAAGGTCAGCGCGGTGCCGGCGATCGTCAGCAGCAGTGCCCCCACGAGCGCCCGGCGACGTCCGAACCGGCCGACGAGCTTGCCCGCCGTCGCCGACGAGACCGAGCCCATCGCGTAGGCGAGGAAGACCAGCGAAGCGATCGCGGGCGACAGGTCCAGCGGCTCGCCGGTCAGGCGGAATCCGGCGGCGTTGTACAGCGCGACGAACGAGCCCATCGCCAGCAGCGCGACCGCGTACTGGACCAGCAGGACCGGCTTCCGCACGGCCGCCCCGAGCCCCGCGAGGACCGCCCTCCCTTGCTCGCGCAGTACCTCTGACCTGCGACGATCCGCGAAAGTGATAGCAAAGGTCCCTTGCTCCCCCCGCGGCAGGACCAGCACCGTGACCACCGCGCAGACCAGTCCGATCGCCGCGACGACCACCAGCGCGCCGTGGTAGCCGAAGGGACCGGCGGTGAGCCCGGACGCGAGCCTGCCCGCCATCCCGCCGATGGTGTTCCCGGCGATCATCGCGCCCACCGCCGCCGCGAGCCCGGCCTTCCCGAGCCGTTCCGCGAGGTAGGCCGCGGCCACTCCGGCGAACCCCGCGATGGCGACCCCCTGCAAAGCCCGCAGCACGAGCAGCGCCGGATAGCTGGGCGCCAGCGGCAGCAGGAAGCCGAACACGACCGCCGAGACCACCGAAGCGATGATCACCGGACGCCGTCCCACGACCTCGGAGAGCGCCGCGATCGGCAGCACGGCGATCGCGAGCGCGCCGGTCGCGACGCTCACCGCGAGCGAAGCGCCTCCGGGATCGAGGTGGTACTGCTCCGCCAGCTGCGGCAGCACCGGCTGCGGCGCGTAGAGCAGGGCGAAGGAGGAGATCCCGGCCGCGGCGACGGCGATCGTCACGCGGCGTGTGGGTCCGGTAGCAGGCACGATCTTGAAGCTAAGCGCAGCTAACCAATACGTCTAATACGCTCATCTGCCAGAATCGATACCGTGCTGAATGAAAGGATGACTGCCCAGCTAGCCCCTCAGCTCGCCTTGCTCACCGCACTGCGGCGCACGACGAACGTCACACGCGCGGCCGAGCTGCTCGGCGTCCCGCAGCCAACGGTAAGCCGCCGAATCGCGGCACTCGGCGAGGCCCTGGGTGCCCCGCTGACCGTGCCCGACGGCCGCGGCATCCGGCTCACCCGCGCCGCCGAACTACTCGCCGACGCCGCCGAGCGTGCCCTTGCCACTGTCGACGCCGGAGTCCGGCAGGCCCGCGAAGAGGTCGATCCCGAGTCCGGGCACATCGTCCTCGGCTTCCTGCATCTGCTCGGCCGTTCACTGGCCCCCACCCTGCTCCGCAGCTACCGCGCGGACCACCCCCACGTGCGGTTCACGCTGGTCCAGGGCTCGCGCCAGGACATGGTCGACAGGCTGACCAGCGGCGAACTCGACCTCGCGCTGCTCGCGCCCTCCCCCGTCGACGACCCGCTCCTCGACACCGCCGTGCTCGCGGAGCAGGAAATCTTCCTCTCCGTCCCGACCTCGCACCGCCTCGCCGACCGGCCCAGCGCCGCCATCGAGGATCTCAAGGACGAGGAGTTCGTCCTCCTCGAAACCGGCTACGGCCTCCGCACCATCACCGACGACCTGTGCGCCGCGGCCGGCTTCGAGCCGAAGATCGCCTTCGAGGGCCAGGAGTCCGACACCGTACGCGGGCTGGTGGCGGCCGGGCTCGGGGTGGCGCTGCTCCCCCGCTTCGAGCCGGGCAGCCCGGCGGGCGTCGCCGAAGTCCCGCTCGTGCCGCCGGTCGGCCGGACCATCGGGCTGGCGTGGCGCAAGGACGTCGCCCTGCCGCCGGCGGTCCTGCGGTTCCGGGAGCAGGTCCGCACGCAGCGCTGGTGACGATCGTCAAGGTCAGCCTCTGCCGTTCGTCCATCCCACGGACGCGACGTTTTCGCTAACTTCAGGTGAATGTACGACGACATCGTGGAGTTGGCGGGTGAGAGCCCGAGCTGGCTCCAGGCGGCGGGAATCCTGTTCACCGAAGCAGGACTGCTCGCCTTCGTGGCGCTCTTCGCCTGGATGTTGTGGAAGGCGCGCACTTCGCCTGTCCGGATCACCACGGCGCTGCTGCCGCCCGCCGCGACCGCGATCGCCTACGTGATCAGCGAAGGGGTGAAGAGCGTGATCCAGGAGGACCGGCCATGCCGGAACCTCGTCACGCTCGTCCACTGCCCGCCGCTCGACGACTGGTCGTTCCCGAGCAACCACTCCACGATCGCCGCGGCGGCCGCCGTCGGGCTGGCACTCGCCTGGCGGCGACTCGCGCCCTGGGTGCTCGCGGGTGCGGCGTTGATGGGCTTCTCGCGGGTCTTCGTCGGCGCGCATCACCCGCACGACGTTCTCGCCGGATTCGTCCTCGGCGCCGTGACGGCGTGGCTCGTGTTCCGGTACCTGACCGGCCCCGCGACCAGGCTCGCCCGCAGGCTCACCGCCCATGCCGGTGACGCGCCGACCCAGCCCATGCCCAGGGTGCGCCAGCAAGGCGATAGCAAAGGTCCCTTGCTACCGCCCCGCAGGTGATCCGCAGGTCAGGCGTAGGAAGCGACCAGCTCGACCAGCGTCCGCGTGGCGAAACCGGTGGCTCCGGGCACGACGTCGGCGTAGGTCTTGTCGGCCCGCGCGGGGCCGGCGATGTCGAGGTGCGCCCACGGGACGTCGCCGACGAACTCGCGTAGGAACAGCGCCGCGACGATGCCGCCGGGGCCGCCCGGCGCCTGCCGGACATCGGCGAGCGAGCCCTGCACGGTCTCGGACAGATCCTCCAGCAGCGGCATCCGCCACCACGCTTCGCCGACCCGCTCGCCCGCCTTCGTGACCCGCTCCGCGAGCGCGTCGTCGGTGGCGAACACGCCGCCGGTGCGGACGCCGAGGGAGACCTTCATCGCACCGGTCAGCGTCGCGGCGTCGACCACGACGTCCGGTTTGTACTTCCTGATGCCGTAGACGAGTGCGTCGGCGAGGACCATGCGGCCCTCGGCGTCGGTGTTGCCGACCTCGGTCGTCTTTCCGCCGTAGTGGCGCACGATGTCGCCGGGCCGGTACGACGAGCCGGAGACGTGGTTCTCGGCGGCGGGCACCAGTCCGGTCACGCGGACCGGCAGGCGCAGCGCGGCGATCGCGCGGACCGCGGCGATGATCGCCGCCCCGCCCGCCATGTCGGTGCGCATGAGGTGCATACCGTCGGCCGGTTTGATCGACAGGCCGCCGGTGTCGAAGGTGATGCCCTTGCCGACCAGCAGCAAATGCGTCGTCGCGCCGCGCGGCCGGTACTCCATCTCGATCAGCCGGGGCGGCGAGGCCGAGCCGCCGCCGACCGCGAGGACGCCGCCGAAGCCCTGCGCCGCGAGCCACTTCTCGTCCCGGACCGAAACGGCCAGGTCCGGGATGCCGCCGGAGACGCGTGCGGCGGTGTCGGCGAGCCATGCGGGGTTCTTGATGTTCGAGGGCGCGTTCGCCAGATCGCGCGCGAACGAGGCGGCCGCGGCGAGTTCGCGGACCCGCTCCAGCGCCTTGTCGTACGCGGGCACGGCGCGCTCGTAGCGGGTCAGCAGCCGCACGGTCTTCACACTGGGCTTGGGCTCTTCGGCCGTCACCGTGAAGCGGTAGCCGCCGAGCAACAGCCCGAAGGCCAGTTCCTCGATGTGCTCGGCGCTCGCGTCTTCGGGCAGTTCGACGGCGAAGGTGCGGAACGCCTTCAGCCCGGCCTTGACGTCTTCGTCCAGCGCCGAGGAGACGGCGCGGATCAGCGCGGCACCGGCTTTGCGGTACTGCCGGGGTTCGCCGTCGCCGACGCCCGCCAGCCAGCGGGTACCGCCGGTCGGCACGGTCTGCACCTCGCCTGCCTTGCCGGTGGGCCGCACGCCCCCGATCTCCTCGAGCCCGGCGTCACCGTCCTCTTCCGGCGATGCCGCGATCAGCGTGGCCAGCGGCGTTCCGCGCCGTAGGTCATCCGAGACCTCGAGTTCGAGAAGCTTCCCCGGAACGGGGGGTAGCGGGTTACGCACAGTGAGCGACCTCCGGGCACAGATGAACCGCGACCCCGGCCTCCGAAGGGAGACCGGGGTGCGGGTGGTTGAACGTAGGTGCTGGTCCGGCTCAGCCGGTGACCTCCTGCAAGGCCGCGCCGAGATCCTTCGCTTCTTCCGCGGAGAGCTCGACGACGAGGCGCCCACCACCCTCCAGTGGTACGCGCATCACGAGGCCCCGCCCCTCCTTAGTCACTTCGAGGGGACCATCTCCGGTCCGGGGCTTCATGGCCGCCATAGCGTGCTCCCTCCGTCTCAACCGGCGCGCCCGGGTCGCGCTCGTCAAAGCCAGCCGGGTCTACTGTCCATTGTCCCTCATCAGCGGCCGAGCGCGAACGCGGACCGATCTTTTGCCGCCGTATCGGTGCTGGTATGCGGCTCGCGAGGCTGAAAGACTTCCCTTCAGACCGCAGTTTCGCCGACTAGGAGATCCCGTGACCACATCCGACGTTCTGCTGACCGCCGACGCCGATGGCGTGCGCACCTTCACGCTGAACCGGCCGCAGGCGTACAACTCGCTGACCGTCGAACTCAAGGAACTGCTGCTGGCGGGGCTGCGGGAAGCGGCTGCCGACGACAGCGTCCGCGCCGTCGTGCTGACCGGCTCCGGCAAGGCCTTCTGCGCCGGGCAGGACCTGAAGGAGCATGTCGGACTGCTGCAGGCGGGTGACCCGGCTCCGCTACACACGGTCAAGGAGCACTACAACCCGATCGTCGAGACGATCGTCGGGATGCCGAAGCCCGTCATCGCCGCGGTGAACGGTCCCGCCGCCGGCGCGGGTGCCGCCTTCGCCTACGCCAGCGACCTCCGGATCGCCGCGACGTCGGCGAACTTCCTGATGGCGTTCGCGAACGTCGGCCTCGGCCCGGATTCGGGCGCCTCGTGGACGTTGCAGCGCCTGATCGGGCTCGGCCGCGCGGCTGAGCTGATGCTGCTGGCCCGCACGGTCGGCTCGGCCGAGGCGCTGACGCTCGGCCTGGTCAGCGAAGTCGTCCCGGACGAGGAACTGGCGGGCCGGGTGCAGAAGCTCGCCGCGAAGCTGGCCGCGGGCCCGACGGTCGCCTACGCGAAGATCAAGAATGTCCTGTCCGTGGCCGCCGAGTCCTCCCTCAAGCACGCGCTGGCCGCCGAGGACGCCGCCCAGTCCGCGCTCGGCGGGACCGCCGACCACACCGAGGCCGTCGAGGCCTTCGTCGGCAAGCGCAAGCCGGACTTCCAGGGCAAGTAGCCGCATGCGCGTGAAGGCCCCCACTTCCCCAGTACGGGAAGGCCCCCTTCCTTGCGCTAGGCGCAAGGAAGGG
>NZ_JBFBBY010000162.1:0-16233 GCF_040682875.1 Amycolatopsis sp. NPDC051071
CCGGAAAGCGGGGGTCGGGGCTCGTGAGTGTTTTGGGTCGTTAGAACGACCCAAATCACTCACGAGGTCTTCAGCCGTTGTCGTCCTGCTTCAGCGCGGTATCGATGGTCAGCGCCGAAGCGACCACCATCGAGGCCAGCGGGTCCCGCAGCGGCCGGTGGATCTCGACGACGTAGTTGTCGGCCGTGGTGAACGCGGCCTTCACGAAACCACCCCAGGTCTTGGTGATCCGCGCGATCTCGACCTCGTCGTGGTCCTTGATCACGAAGTTCCACGCACGCCAGTTCTCCGCGAAAATCCCGCCGATCTTCCGCCCGTCGACCACGAAACCCAGCCGGATCTTGCCGAAGACGTTCTCCTGCACGATCTCCCCGATCGGCGAGTCGTCGGCCTTCGTCACCAGGAACCGTGACTTGAACACCTTCGCCGGTCGCGTCACCTTCAGCACGGTGCTGTGGTTCGCGTCGCGGATTTCGAAGCGGTGGGTCAGGTACTGGTCGTACTTCGTGAACAGCCGGATGGCCTTCTTCAGCGTGCTCTGCCCGACCTGGACGACGCCGCCGAGGCGTTCGCCGTTCTGATCGAACACCCCGAACTCGCCTGCCATCTCGATGAGCTTCGCGCGCTGGTTGACCACGAGCACCGGTTCCGAGAACAAGGTCCCGCCGCCGGTGAGCCCGCTCGCCCTGCCTTGGGTTCCCTTCGACGCCTGCGCCCGTATCCGGTTCGGATCGTGGGCGCCCTCGATATCCAGTTCGATGGCCTCGGCGTCATGGGACGGCCGCGTGTTCGGCGTCCAGGCCTGTCCGTCCCACCACCGGTAGATGCGGGGGTTCTGCTGGTCGGGATACCAGCCGGCGGGCTGTGGAGAGCTCGTCATGGCAGGTCAGAGTAATCCGCTCGGCGCCCCCGCGGGTCCGCCGACGGCAATTGCGGCGAATGTCCGTGTCCTCCCCTGCCCCGCCTCCCCGCCGAGCGGGACCAAGGGGAGAATCCGGGTGTGAACGAACGACCTTGGCCTCTCGGCGCTGCCACCGCCATCGGTTCCATGCCCGGCACCGATCCGGTCGAGGCCGCTTCGATCGTATTCGGCGAACTGCCCGAATTCCCCTACCTGCCCGAGCTTCCCGCACGCGGTGTCGGGGCCGACCTGATCGGCCGGACGGCGGGGCTGCTGGTCGATCTCGCCGTCGAAGTGGTGCCGAGCGGCTACCGGGTCGCCTCGCGGCCTGGCCACGACCACCGCCGGGCTGTCGACCTGATGAGCTGGGACCTCGACGCCGTCCAGGAAGCCCGCGAGAAGGCCGGTGCCGCGCCGCCCGCCTTCAAGACTCAGGTCGCGGGACCATGGACGCTCGCTTCGAACATCGAACTCCCACGCGGGCACCGGATCCTGACCGACCGCGGCGCGCTGCGCGATTTCACCGCGTCACTGCTGGACGGCTTGGCCGAGCACGTCGCGGAACTGAAGTCGCGGATCGGCGCACCGGTGGTGGTGCAGTTCGACGAGCCGTCGCTGCCCGCGGTCCTCGCCGGTGACCTCCCGACGGCGTCCGGGTACGGCACCGTTGCCGCGGTCCCCGCGCCGGAAGCACGCGAACTGCTGTCGACGGTGATCGCCGGGGCGGAGCGCATCACGGGGCAGCCTGTCGCCGTGCATTGCTGCGCCGAGAAGCCGCCGATCTCGTTGCTGCGTGCGGCGGGTGCGGGCGCGATCGCGTTCGACTTCTCGTTGCTGAAGGGCGCTTCGCCCGCTCAGCTCGACGAAATCGGCGAGGCGATCGATTCAGGCACGACACTGATGTTCGGTCTGGTCCCCACCACCGACCCTGGCGCCCCGCTGAAGCTGCGCGAAATCGTTTCGCCCGTGTTCAAGCTGTTCGACCGCCTCGGGTTCTCTCGCGAAATCCTCGCCGAACGCACCGTGCCGACCCCGGCGTGCGGTCTCGCGGGCAGTACGCCGGAGTGGATGCGCCGTGCGCTGACGCTCGGCCGCGAGGCGGGCAAGGCTTTCGTCGAACCGCCTGAAGGCTGGTGACCGGCGCGGTAACGTGCCCGCCATGCGTTTGTTCCGCCGTTCCCGCAAGGCCGAGGACGTCCCCGACCCCCGCACCGCCTGGCCGGAGCAGCCGGTCCCCGAGGACGCCGCCGCCGCGGCCGTGACGTTCTGGGAGGCGTGGTTCGCACTCCTGCCGGAGGTCAGCGCCGCACTCGGCGACCGTGAGCCGCACCGCGTGGAACACGATCTCTGCACGATCGTCGAGGCACTCCACCCGAGGCTGCACTTCTCCCTCGATCGTGGGCATCGCGCGATCTACTCGCTGGTGCTCACCGGCCAGGAGGATCCGGAACTGCGCCCGTACACCGACGCGTGGAAGGCCGCCGCGCCGCCGGAGGACGCGATCTGGGAATACCACGATTCGGTGCCGCCGGTGCCCGATCCGAACGAGGTCACCGTCAACCTCGGCGAAACCCGCATCGCACTGGCCGACGTCCGGGTGACCGCGAAGGTGGACGAATCAGCCGGACGGGTGGACGTCACGGTCTTCCATCCGCTGATCGGGGAACTCGAACCGGAGACCCGGACGACGATGACCTTCCTGCCGCTGGACGCCACGCTGGGTGAGCGCGTCGCGGCCGACCGGCTGGGCAGGGTCGAGCTGGTGACCGAGGCGCGGGAGGGGCAGCTGACCCTGCTGGAGCTTCGTGAAATCGTCGGCCGACTCGGCTCCGGGACGTCCGGAACTGTCGGTACCCCCGACTAGGCTTACCCCCGTGAGCAGCGAACTTACCCCCTCAGACAGCGAAACGGCCGACGTCGCACAGGACGTCACGGACGTCCCGGCCGACGTCCGCGAGCGGCACGCCGAACTGGCCGAGGAGATCCGCGGGCACCAGTTCCGGTACTACGTGCTGGATTCACCCCTCGTGTCCGACGGCCAGTTCGACACGCTGCTCAACGAACTCCAGGCCATCGAGGACGAGCACCCGGGGCTGGTGACGCCGGATTCGCCGACGCAGAACGTCGGCGGCACGTTTTCCACCGAGTTCGTCGCGCACGACCACCTCGAACGCATGCTCAGCCTGGACAACGTCTTCGACGCCGAGGAGTTCGAGACGTGGGTCGAGCGAGTCCAGAAGGAGATCGGCGCGACGAAGTACCTCGCGGAACTGAAGATCGACGGCCTCGCGATCAACCTGCTGTACGAGAACGGCCGCCTGACCCGCGCGCTGACCAGGGGCGACGGCCGCACCGGTGAGGACGTCACGCTCAACGTCCGCACCCTGGAGCAGGTCCCGGACAGGCTGACGGGCACCGGCGAGTTCCCGGTGCCGTCGCTGGTCGAGGTCCGCGGCGAAGTGTTCTTCCGTGTCGAGGACTTCCTGGCGCTCAACGCGAAAATGGTCGAGGCGGGCAAGGACCCGTACGCGAACCCGCGCAACACGGCCGCCGGATCGTTGCGGCAGAAGGATCCGAAGATCACGAAGTCCCGCAACCTGCGGCTGATCTGCCACGGACTCGGGAAACGCGAAGGATTCGAGCCGAAGCGCCAGTCCGAGGCCTACGACGCGCTCGCCGCGTGGGGCCTGCCGGTGTCGCCGCACAGCAAGGTCCTCGGCTCCGGCAAGGAACTGCTGGAGCACATCGCGTACTGGGGCGAGCATCGCCACGACGCCGAACACGAGATCGACGGCGTCGTGATCAAGGTCGACGAGGTCGCGCTGCAACGTCGTCTCGGCACGACGTCACGCGCGCCACGCTGGGCGATCGCCTACAAATACCCGCCGGAAGAGGCGATCACCACCCTGCTGGACATCCAGGTCAACGTCGGCCGCACCGGGCGGGTCACCCCGTTCGCGGTGATGGAGCCGGTGAAGGTCGCCGGCTCCACGGTGGCGATGGCGACGCTGCACAACCAGGAAGAGGTCAAGCGCAAAGGCGTGCTGATCGGGGACAAGGTCGTCATCCGCAAGGCAGGCGACGTCATTCCCGAGGTGCTCGGGCCGGTGGTCGACGCGCGCACCGGCGAGGAACGCGAGTTCGTCATGCCGTTGCGCTGCCCCAACTGTGACACCGAACTGGCGTACCAGAAGGAGGGCGACATCGACATCCGTTGCCCGAACGCGCGGTTCTGCCCGGCGCAGCGGCGGGAGCGATTGTTCCACCTGGCGAGCCGGAACGTCTTCGACATCGAGGTGGTCGGTTACGAGGCCGCGGCGGCGCTGCTGGACGCCGGTGTCGTGCACGACGAAGGTGACATCTTCGACCTGGACGAGGAGAAGTTGCTCGAAGTCGAGCTGTTCCGCACCAAGGCGGGGGAGCTGTCGGCCAACGGGCGCAAACTGCTGGAAAACCTCGAAATCGTCAAGGACCGTCCACTGTGGAAGGTCATCGTCGGGCTCTCGATCCGGCACGTCGGCCCGACGGCGGCGCAGGCGCTCGCGAGGGAATTCGGTTCGCTGGAAAAGATCGAGAACGCCTCCGAAGAGGAGCTCGCCAGTGTCGACGGGGTCGGCCCGACCATCGTGCGCGCCGCGAAGGAGTGGTTCGAGGTCGACTGGCACCGCGAGATCGTCGAGAAATGGCGCGCCGCCGGGGTGCGGATGGAGGAGGAACGCGACGAGTCCATCCCGCGCAACCTCGAAGGCCTCTCGATCGTCGTCACCGGTTCGCTGAACGACTACTCCCGCGACGAGGCCAAGGAGTTCATCATGGCCCGCGGCGGCAAGGCGGCCGGTTCGGTGTCGAAGAAGACGGCGTTCGTCGTCGTCGGGGACGCGCCGGGGACGAAGTACGAGAAGGCCGTTCAGCTGAAGGTGCCAGTGCTCGACGAGAACGGCTTCCGGGTGCTGCTGGAGAGCGGCCCCGAGGCCGCCGCGGAACTCGCGCTGCCGACGGACGAACCCGCTGCTGAGGAGACCGATGAGTGACCTGAAGATCCGGCCCGCACGCGCCGCCGAACTGAAGGCTGTCGGAGAACTCACCCTCGCCGCGTACGCCGCGGAACGGGGTCTCGTGGAAGGCGTCGGCTACGCGGCCGAACTCGTCGACGCCGCCAGGCGTGCGGAGCTGGCCGAACTCCTGGTCGCGGAGGACGGTGACGGCACTCTCGTCGGCACCGTCACCATCGCGCGGCCGGGCACCCCGTTCGCCGAGCTGTCGCACGAGGGCGAACTGGAGTTCCGCATGCTCGGCGTCCTGCCGTCGGCCACCGGGCGCGGCATCGGCGAGGCGCTGACCAGGGCGGTCATCGATCGGGCGCGGGAACTGGACGCGGCCCGGGTCGTGCTGTGCAGCCTGAGCACGATGCGGCGGGCGCACCGGCTGTACGAGCGCCTCGGCTTCGTGCGGCTGCCCGAGCGCGACTGGGAACCGCACCCCGGGGTGTCTCTGGTCGCCTACCGCCTGGACCTCACCTAAACGTCATGAGGGGTCCCCATCGGACAAATTTCGTCCTATGGGGACCCCTTATGACACTTCGGCAGCGGCGCCGGGACGCTCAGCTGTCCAGCACGACGGCCACGATGCCCGCGAAGTGAGCCAGCCGCGCCACCTCGGCGGCCCGGAAGTTCGGTCCGCCCGGCCGCGCGACCAGCAGCGCCTTCCCCGGCTTCCCCAGCGGGGTGGCCGCGAGCTCCGTGCCCAGTTCCTTCCACGTCTCCGGGATCCACGCTTCCTCGGCGTCGAGGATGGTGGCGCGTTCCAGCGGCAGCCATGGCAGGTCGGTGATCGGCGTCTCAGGGGCCGCACTCGACGACGCCAGCCGCAGCGCGCCGGATTCCGAATGTTCGACGACGACGGCCCAGCCCGCCCGGATGATCCGCGGGACGCCCTCGGCGAGGATCTCCAGCCCCGAAGCGGGTTTGGCGGCGATCTCCTCGACCAGTTCGAGTTCACGATGCGTGTCGAGCACGCCGGCGTACGGGCGGACGGCGTCGACCTCGACGCCGTCGACGCTTTCGGCCGCCGTGATCAACGCGTCCGGCAGCCTGCCGGAGGGGATTTCGACGACGAGGTCGTCGATGGCGATCCCGCCGCCGCGTTCGACCACGTCCACGCTCAGGATGTCGGCGCCGACGGTGCCGAGCGCGGTGGCGACCGCGCCGAGGGTCCCCGGGGTGTCCGGTAATTGGACCCGGATCAGGAACGACACACGCGCCCCTCTCGCCTCAGGCGTTCCAGCCTCGCCGTGGAACGCGCTACGCCGGGCGCCGATTGTGACAGACCGGACGAGGTAATGGGGCTCGACGTCCGGGACGCGGGATAACGAACCAGGCACTCCTTACCCGACGTGGGAGTGACCGGCGCGGCATAACCCAGTCGAGTTCGCCGACGCCGCCACCATAGACTTGCAGCTTCCGACAGAACCCGCACAGCACACCCCGGGAGTCACCCGCGTGCCCAACATTTCCCGCGACGAGGTCGCGCACCTCGCCAAGCTCGCCAGGCTTGCCGTCACGGAGGAGGAGCTGGACGTCTTCGCAGGCCAGCTCGACCAGATCCTGGACTCGGTGGCCAAGGTGAGCGAGGTGGCGGGCGAGAACGTCCCGCCCACGTCGCACGCCGTACCGCTGACCAACGTGTTCCGTGAGGACGCGGTCCGACAGGGGCTGACCCAGCAGCAGGCGCTGGCCGGTGCGCCTGCCAGCGAAGAGGGTCGATTCCGGGTACCGCGGATTCTGGGAGAAGAGCAGTGACCGAACTCATCAAACTCACCGCCGCCGAACTGGCGGGGAAGATCCAGGCCCGTGAGGTCTCGGCGGTCGAGGTCGCGCAGGCGCATCTGGACCGGATCGCCGAGGTCGACGACCACATCCACGCGTTCCTGCACGTGGACACCGAGGGCGCGCTCGACGCGGCCCGCGCGGTGGACGCCGACGTCGCCGCGGGCAAGGCCCCGAAGTCGCCGCTCGCCGGGGTGCCACTGGCGCTCAAGGACGTGCTGACCACCAAGGGCATCCCCACCACGGTCGGTTCGAAGACCCTGGAGAACTGGATCCCGCCGTACGACGCCACCGTGACGCGCAAGCTGCGCGAGGCCGGTGTCGTGGTGCTCGGCAAGACCAACATGGACGAGTTCGCGATGGGCTCCTCCACGGAGAACTCCGCGTTCGGCCCGACCCACAACCCGTGGGATCACGCCCGCATCCCCGGCGGTTCCGGCGGTGGCTCCTCGGCGTCCATCGCGGCGTTCGAAGCCGCCATCGCGATCGGCACCGACACCGGCGGCTCGATCCGCCAGCCCGGCGCCGTCACCGGCACCGTCGGCGTGAAGCCGACGTACGGCGGCGTCTCCCGCTACGGCCTCGTCGCCTTCTCGTCGTCGCTGGACCAGGCCGGTCCCTGCGCGCGGACGGTGCTCGACGCCGCCCTCCTGCACGAGGTCATCGCCGGATACGACCCGATGGACTCGACCTCGATCGACGCGCCGGTCCCGCCGGTGGTCGCCGCGGCCCGCCAGGGCCTGACCGGTGACCTCAAGGGCGTCCGCGTCGGTGTGGTCAAGGAATTCGCCGGTGACGGCTACCAGCCCGGCGTCCTGCGGTCCTTCGAGGCCGCCGTCGAGCAGCTGCGTGCGCTCGGCGCCGAGGTCGTCGAGGTCTCGTGCCCGAACTTCACCTACGCACTGCCCGCGTACTACCTGATCGCGCCGAGCGAATGCTCGTCGAACCTCGCCCGGTTCGACGCCATGCGCTATGGCCTGCGCGTGTCGGACGACGGCGCGCACAGCGCCGAAGAGGTCATGTCGCTCACTCGTGAGAAGGGCTTCGGCCCCGAGGTCAAGCGACGCATCATGCTCGGCACGTACGCGCTGTCGTCGGGCTACTACGACGCCTACTACGGCTCGGCACAGAAGGTCCGCACACTCATCACGCGCGACTTCGAGGCCGCGTACGAAAAGGTGGACGTACTGGTCTCCCCGACCACACCGACCACCGCGTTCAAGATCGGCGAGCGCGTCGACGACCCGATGGCGATGTACCTCGCCGACCTGTGCACCATCCCGTCGAACCTCGCGGGCAACGCCGCCATGAGTGTCCCGAGCGGACTGTCGCACGAGGACGGCCTGCCGGTCGGCCTGCAGATCATGGCCCCGGCGATGGCCGACGAGCGGCTGTACCGCGTCGGCGCCGCCTACGAGGTCGCGCGGGACGCCGCCAACGGTGGCTCGCTGGTGCACCAGGCTCCGGAGCTGGGGAAGGCGTGATTTGCTGACACGCATCGAGATCGACGGCTTCAAGTCGTTCGATGGTTTCGGGTTGGACTTGCCGCCGTTCCTGGTCATCCTCGGCCAGAACGCCAGCGGCAAGTCCAACCTGTTCGATGCGATTCAGCTCCTGAGCCGCCTTGCGACGGCACCGAGGGTGAAAGAAGCGTTCAACGACCAGCGTGGTGACCTGCTGGAGCAGTTTCGCCGACGTGGCGACGGCACGTTCCTCGGAAAGATGACCTTCGCGGTCGAGCTCACGTTGGAACGATCCGTCGTCGATTCGTTCGAAGAGCGCGCTGACATCCGCCACACCCGGGTTCGTTACGAACTGCACATCGCGCTTACCCCGAACGACGACTATGTCTCGCCAGTGGTTGTTCACGAAGCGGCGTATCCGATCGCGGCGAATGCTGATCGAGTGTCCGGGCAGGCCGCGGGCGTGCGCTATGGAGAGCTGGCGGACCCGCTCTTGGAGACGGTCGTCCGACACGGCGACCGGACCTTCGCCCTGCATCGCGCAGGGGAGAACACCAGGTACCTTCGTGCTGAATCAGCGCAGTCCTCAGTGCTGTCCAGCATTACGTCCGCGGGAGACTATCCCTACTTGTTCGCCATCCGCCGCGAGCTCGAGTCATGGCGCTTTCTGCAGCTCGATCCCGCCGCGCTCAGGATGCCGAGCAAGATCGGAACGGCGGATCAGCAGCTCGCGCCGAGCGGGGCTAACCTCGCCGCGGTGCTTCGCCGAATCGAGCGAACCACCCGTGACAAATTCGGCAGCGGGCTCGATGAGATCGCGGTTGATCTGGTCCAGGTGATCCAAGGATTCAGCGGGGTCGAGATCAAGGAGAACAAGGCGGCGGGTCAGTGGGAGATCGAGCTGACCACTGGCGACGAAGGCAAGGTCAGCGCACGGGTCGCCTCGGACGGGACGCTCCGGGTGCTAGCCCTGCTTGCCGCCCTGTACGACCCGGAACACCGCGGATTGCTTTGCTTCGAGGAACCGGAGAACGGCATCTTTCCGCAGCGCTTGCGGAAGCTCATGCGCGTGCTCAAGGAGCTGACCGCCGAACCTGAGCCGGGTGAGCCGCTGACCCAGGTGATTCTGACCAGCCATTCGCCCTTGATGCTGGCCGTCCTCGAGCCAGAGGACATCGTGGTCATGGATTGGGTGTCGCGTGTCTCGCCCGGTGAGGCTACGAGCCGTGTTTCGCGGGTTCGTGTGCTCGAGGACCAGGAGGACTCCGGGCTGGAGCCGGTGTCCCGGTTCGAGCAGCGGGAACTGCTGGCGATCACCAAAGACGAAGCCCGTCGGCTCCTGGAGGGTTGATGAGGCAGCTGCGCACCGTTGTCGCCGTTGAAGGGGCGACCGACGACACGTTCTTCAGCCAGTTGCTCGCCCGCGCGCTCGAGGAGATCGGCCGGGAGCGACCGGGCAAAGGTTTCGACGTCGACCGGCCCCTTGTCTTCGAACGTCAGGCTGACACCTGGCGCACGTTCGCTCAGCAAGTGCTGGATCAAACGCCCCGGTTGAACCTGGTCTTCTTCCACTACGACGGGACGGCCAACCCGGATCGGGAAGCCGCGAAAAGCTGGGTTCCGATGATGGGCGAATGGGACAAGGTAGCGAGCGGCGCGGGTGCCGCTCCCTGCTTAGTGCCGCTGGTACCGATCCGGGAGATGGAAAGCTGGGCTCTCGCCGACGTCACACTGGTCAACGAGCTCGCCGGGGTCGACGTCACGACGACTGGCGTTTTCGAAGTGAACCTGCTTTCGAAGGTGGAGAAGCTCACGGATCCCAAGCGCACGCTGGCCGAGGCCCTGCGATCCGGCACGAGGCGAAAGCGCCGGAGCAGGTCCGTGCACGACTATCTCGACACCATCGCCAGGCGGATCGAACTCGACAGGCTGCGAGCGGTGCCATCCTTTCAAGTTTGGCAAACCGACACCGAAACGGCGCTACGGCGGATCGGATTCATAGAATGACTTCCAGAACAGTAGGAGGAAAGAAGTGACCGCCGTAGTGGAACTCATGGACTACGCCGACGTCATCGAGCGGTTCGACCCGGTGCTGGGCCTCGAGGTGCACGTCGAGCTGAACACGAACACCAAGATGTTCTGCGGCTGTGCCAACGAATTCGGCGGCGAGCCCAACTCCAAGGTCTGCCCGACCTGCCTCGGGCTGCCCGGCTCGCTGCCGGTGGTGAACGGCAAGGCCGTCGAGGGTGCGATCCGCATCGGGCTCGCGCTCAACTGCGAGATCGCGTCGTGGTGCCGGTTCGCCAGGAAGAACTACTTCTACCCGGACCAGCCGAAGAACTTCCAGACGTCGCAGTACGACGAGCCCATCGCCTTCAACGGCTACCTCGACGTGACGCTGGACGACGGCGAGGTCGTGCGCGTGGAGATCGAGCGCGCGCATATGGAGGAGGACACCGGCAAGTCGCTGCACGTCGGCGGCGCCACCGGCCGGATCCACGGCGCCGAGCACTCGCTGCTCGACTACAACCGTGCCGGAGTGCCGCTGATCGAGATCGTCACGAAGACGATCGAGCACACCGGTGAACGCGCTCCCGAGGTCGCGCGGGCGTATGTCACCGCGCTGCGGGATCTGCTGAGCGCGCTCGACGTCTCGGACGTCCGGATGGACCAGGGTTCGGTCCGATGCGACGCCAACGTGTCGCTGATGGCAAAGGACGCCACCGAGTTCGGCACGCGCACCGAGACGAAGAACGTCAACTCGCTGCGCAGCGTCGAGCGCGCCGTGCGCTACGAGATGACCCGGCAGGCGGCGATCCTCGCCGACGGCGGCACGATCAAGCAGGAGACGCGGCACTTCCAGGAGGCCGACGGCACCACGTCGCCCGGCCGCACCAAGGAGACCGCCGAGGACTACCGGTACTTCCCGGAGCCCGATCTGGTGCCGATCGCGCCGTCGGCCGAATGGGTCGAGGAACTGCGCAAGACGCTGCCGGAGATGCCTGCGGAGCGCCGCAAGCGCATCCAGGCCGAATGGAAGCTGACCGACGAGGCGCTGCGCGACCTGCTCAACGTCGGCGCGGTCGACCTGGTCGCCGCGACCGTCGAGGCGGGCGCGACGCCGGACGAGGCCCGCAGCTGGTGGGTCAACACGCTGGCGCAGGAGGCCAACTCCCGCGAGGTCGAACTGGCCGAACTGGCGATCACCCCGGCGCAGCTGGCCGAGGTCATCGGGCTGGTCAAATCCGGTGAGCTGACCAACAAGCTGGCCAAGGAGGTCGTGCAGGGCGTGCTCGCCGGCGAAGGTTCGCCGTCCGAGGTCGTCGAGAAGCGCGGCCTGAAGGTCGTCTCGGACGACTCCGCGCTGATCGCGGCCGTCGACGAGGCACTGGCCGCGCAGCCGGACATCGCCGAGAAGATCCGCGGCGGCAAGGTGGCCGCGGCCGGGGCGATCGTCGGCGCGGTCATGAAGGCCACCAAGGGCCAGGCCGACGCCAAGCGCGTGCGCGAACTGATCGTCGAGCGAGTCGGTGCCTGATCTCGCTTTGAAGAAGGTCACCTGGCGTGAGTGGCTCGGCCTCGCGGCCGGGCTGCTCGCGCTGGTGGCCTTGTTCCTTCCGTGGACGACTCTGACCGCGTCGCGCCCGGAGATCGAGGACGCGCTGACGGCGTTGCCCGCCACCGACGTCACGCGTGACGCGTGGCGCGCGGGTTTCCTCGCCTGGGCGCCGCTGTTCCTGCTGTTCCTGCCCGGCCTGGCCGTCGTGTTGTTCGGCCGTGTCGACGCCGTCCGCCGCGCGGGTTTGCCGCATCTGTGGCTGATGGCCGCCATCGGCGCGCTGCTGCTGATGGTGCTCGGCTGGGTCACCCTCGACTGGCAGTTCGACGCCGACCAGCGCGGGATCTTCGCCGCCGCAGGTATCGAAATCGGGACCGGCCTCGGCCGCTACCTCGGCCTGCTGGCCGCCGTCGTCTCGGCCGGTGTCGCGTTCGTCGACGTCCGGGTCCTGCGTGCCGAGACCCGCACCCGTCGCTGACACCTCTCCCGCAATTAGTCCTCTAGTTGCGGACTCCTGCGTCGCCTCGCGGCACTCCAGGCGTGCTCAAACTTCGCACTCGCGTGCTTAAAGCCGGATCTCGCGTGCTTGGAGGCGGATCTCGCGTGCTTGGAAGTCGCACACGTCCTGCCGCAATTAGTCCTCTAGTTGCGGGAGAGGGCTGGGGGACGGGTCCCTCAGTCCTTGCCGCCCCCACCGCCGCCGACGCTCGGCGCGATGATGACCACGCGGTCGTCGCTCGACACCGGTGCGCCGCCGTCCTTGTTGACGGTTCCGGTGATGGCCAGCTGGGGGTTGATCATGCTCATGGCGGACAGGCGGCCGAAGGTCTTCGGGGGCTTCCCGGTCTTGCCGTCCATGGAGATGTTGGGCTTGCCGGTCACCGCGCCGTCCGGGGTGACCGGCAGGTTCTGCAGGTTCCCCGCGATCGACGTCGTCACGTACAGATAGCCGACGGCGCCCACGAAATCCGCGCAGCCCGCCACTCCCGGTTTGTCCGGCCAGGTCCAGGCCGGGGTGCTCAGGGGCTGACCGGCACGCAGCCGGTAGACGACGTCCTTGTCGGCCAGCCTGTCCGTCAGCCAGACGCGTGAACCGCTCTGGTCGCGGCACAGACCGCCGGGGGAATGCACGCCGGTGGAGAAGACCGCCGATCCCGCCGTCGGATTACCCGGCGCCGGTTTCCCGGAGGTGTCGATGCGCAGCACCTTCCCGGCCAGCGACGACGGATCGGCCGCCGCGCCCGGGTTGCCGGCGTCTCCGGTGGCGACCAGGAGCGCGCCCTTGGCGTCGGTGCCGATCGCGCCGCGGTTGCCGGTGGCACCCTTGGGGATGCCGGTCAGCACCGGTTTCGGCGCCTGGCCCTTCGCCAGCCGGACGACACGGTTGTCGGCCGGGGTGGTGACGTAGGCGAAGACCAGCTGGTCTTCGGCGAAACCGGGGGACACCGCGAGCGAGGTGAGACCGCCGTCGCCGGAGCCGTCCACGGGGATGACGGCCCAGGCGGCGGGATCCTTCTCCGCGGTGGCGAGCATGATCCGGCCGCTCTTGCGTTCACCCGCGAGCGCGCTGGGCGCCGTCCCGTCACCTGGGATCGCGGCCACGGCGGCGACAGTGTCCAGGCAGGTCGCGATGACGGCCTTGTCGAAGTCCTTGCAACCCTGCGGCGGCGGAACCGGGGTCGGCGTCTGATTCGGGCCGTTGCCGCGGCCGGGACCGGAGTCGCCCGCCTCGCCACCGGGTCCGACCTGCGGCGGGACCTCGGGGGACGGCGGATTCACCGGGGTGAAGGTCTGGCTGGCCGCCGTGTTGTCGAATTTGGCGCAGCCGGAGAGCACGAGTGCGCCGCAGGCCAGCAGAGCCAGCGGCGAAGTCCATTTCCGCCGGTACCGGGTACGCACGAAGGCCAGCCTAGGTGGGCGTGCGTGAGCCACGGGTAAGCGGAACTGGATACCGTGGCGATCATGACCGTTACCGTGCTGGTGCCCGACGAAGAGGGTATGACCGCGCTTTCGGAGATCGAGGGCGTGCGTCCGGTGGTGTACCGACAGGGCGAGCCCGCGCCCGCCGAGGCCGCCGAGGCCCAGGTGCTCGTGACCGGTGGTCAGCCGACCGAGGCGATGTGGCGCGAACTGCCGAACGTCAAGCTCGTGCAACTGCTGGTGGCGGGCGCGGAGGACTGGATCGGCAAGGTCCCGGACGGTGTCCTGCTCTCGACCTGCCGTGGTGCGCACGGCGGTAGTTCGGCCGAATGGGTCGTCGCGGTCCTTCTCGCCATCTACCGCGAACTCCACGGTTTCGCCGACGGCCACCGGCGAAAGAACTGGGAACGCCGGACCACGGACACCTTGCAGGGCAAACGGGCCCTCATCGTCGGAGCCGGTGACCTCGGCAGGCATCTGCGCCGTCGGCTGGAGACGTTCGACGTGCGCTGCACCATGGTCGGCGCGACCGCTCGCGAGGGCGTGCACGGCGTCGACGAGCTTCCCGCGCTGCTGCCGGAACACGACGTCACGGTCCTGATGGTGCCACTCACCCAGCACACCCGCGGTCTCGTCGACGCGGCCTTCCTCGCCGCGATGCCGGACGACGCGATCCTCGTGAACGTCGCGAGGGGGCCGGTCGTGGACACCGACGCGCTCGTCCCGGAACTCGCTTCGGGACGGCTGCGCGCCGCCCTCGACGTCACCGATCCCGAACCGCTGCCCGACGGGCATCCGTTGTGGGACGTGCCGGGACTGCTGCTGACACCGCATGTCGGCGGCGCGGTGAGCGGGGTGCGGCAGCGGGCGTACGCCGTGGTGGTCCGCGAGCTGAGTCACTATATGAGCGGAGAACTGCCGAAGAACCTGGTCCACGGCGAGTACTGAGCGGGGTGACGGACGTGCCAGGCCTTCATGTCGGCTGTGCGATGTGGACCCATAAGGCGTGGGCAGGCCGGTTCCTGCCGCGGTCGCAGTCCGCCGGGGAGCGCCTGCGGGCCTACGCCGGCTGGTGCAACGCCGTCGAGGGCAACACCACTTTCTACGCGATCCCCGCCCGCGACACCGTCGAAACGTGGGCGCGGCAGACCGATCCCAGCTTCCGGTTCTTGCTCAAGCTGCCCAAGGTCGTCACGCACGAGCGACGGCTCGCCGGTGTCGAGACCAAGATGCGGGCGTTCCTGGACGCGATCGAACCCCTCGGCGAACGGGCGGTCCTGTGGACCCAGTTGCCCGCCTCGTTCGGCCCGCCGGACGTCGACGCCCTCGGCCGTTTCCTGCGACGGCTCCCCGCCGGTCGCCGACGCGCCGTGGAAGTGCGCCACCCCGAGTTTTACACCGACGCCCGCTCGACGTCGCTGCTGGAGAGGACGCTCACCGACGCGGACGCCGAGTGGGTGCCGTTCGACACCACGGTCTTCTTCCGTAGCCCGCCGATCAGCGAGGCCGAGCAGGACGCCTGGGCCAAGAAACCCCGGCTGCCGCGGCGGACGCACGCGCTGACCGACCGGCCGGTCGTCCGCTACCTCGGCCGGGACTCGACCGAGGAGACCGTCGAGGGGTGGCGACCGTGGACCGAGGTGGTCGCCGGATGGCTGCGTGCGGGCCGGTCGCCGACGGTCTTCCTGCACACCCCCGACAACGACGACGCGCCGTCGCTCGCCCGCCGGTTCCACGACGACGTGCGTGCACTGGTGCCCGGCCTCGACCCGCTGCCCGAGCCCGAACCGGTCGAGCCCGCGACCCTGTTCTGAGCCGAGGTGGTGCGTCGCCGCGCCGCGCCACTCCCGACGGTCGCCTCGGGCGCCGGTTTCGCCTACCCTTCGCGCGTGAGCGATGACTACCAGACCAGCGTGATCTCGGACGTGGCCGACTCCGGCGGCGACCCGGGCCCGGCGGAGACCAGGGGCGGGATCGATCTCGGCCTGCTCGTCCTGCGGGTCGTGCTCGGCGTGACCATGGGCGCGCACGGGCTCCAGCACCTCTTCGGCGCCTTCGGCGGCCCCGGGGTCGGCGGTTTCGCCCGGGTGCTCGGCAACTTCGGCTACACCACCCAGACGACGCTGCTTTCGTGGGTCACCGGCATCAGCGAGGTGGCCGGCGGCGCGCTCGTCCTGGTGGGCTTGTTCACCCCGATCGGCGCCGCCGCACTGCTCGGGGTCTGTGCGAACATCGTGTACGTGAAGTTCAGCGGCGGGTTTTTCCAGAAGGAAGGACAGGGCTTCGAGCTCGAACTCCTGCTGGGCGCGGCTTCGCTGGCCGTCCTCCTCGCGGGCGCCGGGCGGCTGTCACTGGACGTCAACACGCCCTGGCGGAAGCGGCCGCTTTCGTTCGGCCTGATCGGGCTCCTGCTGGCGGCCGCGGCCTCGGTCGTGGTGATCGTGCTCTGCCGCTGAGTGCCCGCGCCAAACGCTGACGCGCGTGTGTCATGAGGGGTCCCCATAGGACAAATTTTTTACTAATTGGACCCCACAAAAAACAAGGTGTACCCCACCCACCGGGGAA
>NZ_JBFBBY010000163.1:0-16117 GCF_040682875.1 Amycolatopsis sp. NPDC051071
CCGAGTACGACCCGGTACGAGGCCGAAGGGCCCACACCACCAGGAACCACCTGGATCACGAACCCCATCGAACAGATTTGCCAGACACGCCCTAACCCCAACGAACAGATTTGCCAGACACTAGTTCCGGTAGATGGTCAGCGCGCTGGGCCTCGACCGGAAGCGGAAGTCGTGGCCGAGTGGGCCGACCTCGCCGTCGGTGGCCACGCGGCGGTTGCCGTTGAGCAGCCGGACGTGGAGTTCCGGGACGTCGAGTTCCTGGTAGACGTGGCTGGCGTTGAGGGTGTTCGTGATCGTGGCGAGGATGAACCGGGCACGCGAGTACGGCAGGTCGGCACGCAGGTAACGCACGTCGAGCAGGCCGGTGTCCAGTGCCGGTCGGTGCGAGGGCGCGAAGCCCTTCGGCGCGTAGGTGCCGTTGCCGACGAACAGCAGCCAGATGCTCGTGTTCTTGCCGTTCAGGGTCACTTCAAGCGGCTTCGCGCGCCGAAGCGTGCGGGCCAGCGCGATCGCGGCGGACGGCCACTTCGGGTGCCGCTTCTGCAGCCTTTCCCGTATCCGCACCATTTCCGGGTAGCCGCCGAGGCTGGCGGTGTTGACGAAGTGGCGGTGGTCATCGTCGTCGTTGATCTCGACCTCGCCGAGGTCGACCCCGACAGCGTTGCCTGCCGCGGTCGCGGCATCGGCGTCGGGCATCGAGCGCATGCCGACGTCGCGGGCGAAGTGGTTGAGGGTGCCGGCCGGGATGAGCGCGAGCGGCAGGTCGTGGTCGGCCGCGACGGAGGCCACCGCGGCGACCGTCCCGTCACCGCCGGCGACGCCGAGCGCGCGGACGGTGTTGTCGCGGGCGGTGATCTCGTCGACGAGCTGTTCCCGCAGGTCCCGCTTGGGGTCCGGATACAGGATGGTCGCCTTGGGCCAGGCGAAGCGGGCTTCGTCGGTCGGGTCGTGGCCGTCGATTCCCGAATGCGGGTTGACCAGGACGAGCATGTCCTCGCCGTCGCGCATCTCCGGCGCGTCGGCGGTGTGCGCCGTGAGGCCGGGGACGTCGGGGTTCAGCGGCCACCAGTGCCGGGTGAGCAGTCCCGCGCCGACGCCGATGCCGATTCCCACGCCGACGTCGCTGGGCCAGTGGACCCCGGTGTGGACCCGCGAATACGCCACGGCGGCGGCCAGCGGCACGAGGGCCGCGCCGGTTTTGGGCGACTCCATCGCCACGGCCGTGACGAAGGCCGCCGCGGACGCCGAGTGGCCGGACGGGAACGACGACGACGTCGGACGGCGGACGAGGCGCCGGTGCATCGGCACCTGTTCGGCTGCGGGACGACGGCGGGGGAACAGGGGTTTGCCGATCAGGTTCGCCGCCGCGCTCGCGCCGGCGATGGCGGCCACACCGCGGAGCGCGCCCCGGCGTGTCGGACCTTTCTTGGTGGCCAGCAGGATCGCGACACACCACCAGAGCTTGGATTTGTCCGCACTTTTCGAGAGCGACGTGATCACGTCGTCGGCTCTGGTCATCGGTAGCGCCGCGCTACGGCCCATCAGCCGCCGGTCGGTGCTCCCGACCTTGCGGAAAGGGCGCTTGAGCTGCTTTAACACGGTTTCACCGCTTCCGGGTCGGGGTGTCATGTGCGTGATACCCGATCGGGACTATTCGCACACCATTCACCGAACGCAACGTACCGACCGCGTGTCGACGCCCGAACGGCGCACCTTCAGCGGGTCCTCACCGCCTACTCTGGTGGGATGCAGCGGCGGATCTTTGGCATCGAGACCGAGTTCGGGGTCACGTGCACCTTTCACGGGCAACGCAGGCTCTCCCCGGACGAAGTGGCGCGTTACCTGTTTCGGCGTGTCGTGTCCTGGGGACGTTCGTCGAACGTCTTCCTGTCGAACGGCTCCCGGCTCTATCTCGACGTGGGCTCCCACCCGGAATACGCCACGGCCGAATGCGACGACCTCGTCCAGCTCGTCACGCATGACAAGGCAGGCGAGCGGATCCTGGAGGATCTCCTGGTCGACGCGGAGCGACGGCTGGCGGACGAGGGCATTGGCGGCGACATCTTCCTGTTCAAGAACAACACCGACTCGGCGGGCAACTCCTACGGCTGTCACGAGAACTACCTCGTGACCCGTGCCGGCGAGTTCTCCCGGATCGCGGACGTACTGCTGCCGTTCCTGGTGACCAGGCAGCTGATCTGTGGTGCGGGCAAGGTACTGCAGACGCCACGCGGCGCGGTGTACTGCCTGTCCCAGCGAGCGGAACACATCTGGGAAGGCGTCTCCAGCGCGACCACGCGTTCGCGCCCGATCATCAACACCCGCGACGAGCCGCATGCCGACGCCGAGCGGTACCGACGCCTGCACGTGATCGTCGGCGACTCGAACATGGCCGAGCCGACGACGTTGCTGAAGGTCGGCTCGGCGAACCTGGTGCTGGAGATGATCGAGGCAGGCGTCCAGTTCCGCGACTTCACGCTGGACAACCCGATAAGGGCGATTCGCGAGATCAGTCACGACCTCACCGGCCGCCGCCAGGTGCGGCTGGCAGGCGGCCGTGAGGCGTCAGCGCTGGACATCCAGCGCGAGTACCACGCCCGCGCCGTCCAGCACGTCAAGGAGACCGGTTCCTCGCCGCAGTCCGAGCGGGTCGTCGAGCTGTGGGGCCGGGCGCTCGAGGCCGTCGAGGAGCAGGACTTCAGCAAGATCGACACCGAGATCGACTGGGCGATCAAGCACCGGCTGGTCGAGCGCTATCGCGCCAAGCACGACCTCGACCTGTCGAGCCCGCGGATCGCGCAGATCGACCTGGCCTACCACGACATCCGGCGTGGCCGTGGCATCTTCGACCTGCTGCAGCGCAAGGCGCTGGTCCGCCGGGTCACCGAAGACGGCGAGATCGAGGTCGCCAAGGACACCCCGCCGCAGACCACGCGGGCGAAGCTGCGTGGTGACTTCATCGCCGCCGCGCAGGCCGCCGGTCGTGACTTCACCGTGGACTGGGTGCATCTGAAGCTGAACGACCAGGCGCAGCGGACCGTGCTGTGCAAGGACCCGTTCCGTTCGGTGGACGAACGCGTCGAACGGCTCATCTCCTCGCTCTGAAAGTTGCTCCGTGAGGGCCATCTCGAGGGACCCGAAGTCCCTTAAGGTGGCCCTCACGGATCTTCGAGGGAGAGGTACGCCGATGCGTGCGTTGCTGGTCCTGCTGGGAGCGATCGTCCCGTTGGCGTTCTCCGGTGTCGCGCAGGCGGACCCCTGTCCCGATCCCACGTGGACGGACACCCCGACCGGCACGGACGCGCAGTTGCGCGGTCTGTCCGCGGTGGACTCGAAGACGGCGTGGGTCAGCGGCAGCAAGGGCACGATCCTGCGCACCACCGACCGCGGCCGCAGCTGGAAGGCCGTCGCGCCGCCCGGCACCGCGGCGCTCGACTTCCGTGACATCGAAGCCTTCGACGCCGATCACGCCGTCGCCCTGTCCATCGGGCCCGGTGACGCGTCCCGCGTCTACCGCACCGATGACGGCGGAAAGAGCTGGTGACTGTCCTTCCAGAACAGTGAGCCCACCGCCTTCTACGACTGCATCGCGTTCTTC
This sequence comes from Amycolatopsis sp. NPDC051071, assembly GCF_040682875.1. Lineage (NCBI taxonomy): Bacteria > Bacillati > Actinomycetota > Actinomycetes > Pseudonocardiales > Pseudonocardiaceae > Amycolatopsis > Amycolatopsis sp. NPDC051071. The sequence goes on from NZ_JBFBBY010000163.1 coordinate 3,599, forward strand.
GACCACCACCGCGGTCTCGCGATGAGTGACCCGGTCGACGGCAAGTTCCGCCTGCGGTCCACTTCGGACGGTGGCCGTACGTGGAAGCCCGTGCCCGCCGAGGGGATGGTCCCCGCGCTGGACGGCGAGTCCGGATTCGCTGCCAGTGGTCAATGCCTGACCACGTCGGGCCCTCGCGACGCCTGGATCGCGACCGGTGGCGGGGCCCGCGCCCGTGTCCTGCATTCCGGTGACGGCGGGCGGACGTGGGAAGCCGCCGACACCCCGTTGCCCAGCGGAGCTTCGGCCGGGGTCTTCTCGGTGACGTTCCGGGATCCGCGCCACGGCGTCGCCATCGGCGGCGACTACGCGGCACCGACCGCGCCCGGCCCCGCGGTCGCGCTCAGCGCGGACAAGGGACGCACTTGGCGAACCCCGTCGGAGGCGCCTGTCGGTTACCGCTCCGGTCTGGCGTGGCTGGGGAACACGGTCCTCGCCGTCGGCCCCGGCGGAAGCGATCTGAGCCCGGACGGCGGACGGCACTGGAAGTCCTTCGACACCGGTTCCCTCGACTCCGTCGACTGCGCACGCGGTGCGTGCTGGGCCAGCGGCGCGAAGGGCAGGGCCGCCCGGCTCGCCGGGGTTTAAGCTCGAAGGACCATGACCGCACAAGCCGAACCCCTGCCGGACACCACCGAGCATCTGGTCGAGGTGCTGAAGGCGCTCGCCAACCCGATCCGGCTCCAGGTGCTCGGGTGGCTGCGCGAGCCCGACCGGCACTTCCCGCCGGAGAACGCGATCGCCGACCAGAACGAGGTCGGCGTCTGCGTGAGCCACCTCCAGGAAAAGCTGGGGCTCGCGCAGTCCACGGTGTCCGCGTACCTGGCCTTGCTGCAGCGTGCCGGGCTCGTGAAGTCCACGCGAGTGGGGAAGTGGACCCACTACCGCCGTGACGAACAGCGGATCGCGCAGCTCGTCGACCTGCTCGGACGGTCCATCTGAACCTCACCGGGAATAACATATCGAGATTCTGCGATACTTCGATATGTTGGACTTCGACGTGAGGAGAGACAGATGGAACTGGGGCGATTCGGTGTCTGGACGTTCGACTTCGAGGAGCAGCCGGCGAGCTTGCTGCGGGATTCGGTCCAGGAGCTGGAAGAACTCGGCTGGCCCGCGATCTGGATCCCGGAACGGGACGGCCGCGAGGCGCTGACCCACGCCGGATTCCTGCTGGCGTCCACCGAACGCATCGCCGTCGTCAACGGGATCGCGCGGATCGAGTCCCGCGGGGCACGCTGGACCCGCGGCGCGGCGCTCCTGCTGGCCGACGCCTATCCGGACCGGCACGTCCTGGGGCTCGGCTTCGGCGGCGCGCGTCCCGGCGTCAAGCCGTTGCGGGCGATGAGCGACTACCTCGACGAATTCGACGCGGTCACCAGCGCCAACCCACTGCCCGCCGCGCCGATCCGGCGCCTGCTGGCCGCGTACGGACCGAAGATGCTCGGACTCGCGCGTGACCGGTCCGAGGGCGCGCACACTTACCACGTGACCGTGGAGCACACCGCCAAGGCGAGGGAAGTGCTGGGGGACAAGGCCTTCCTCGGCGTCGAGCACGCCGTGCTGTTCGAGACGGATCCCGCCAAGGCGCGTGAGATCGCCCGCGAGCACCTGCACGTGTACCTGACGTCGGAGTACAACGTCGCGAAGTTCCTCCGCCTCGGCTACACCGAAACCGACATCGACAACGGCCATGGCAGCGACCGGCTCGTCGACGACCTGGTGTTCTGGGGTGACCTCGACACCGTCACCGCGAAACTACGCGGCCACCTGGACGCCGGAGCCGACCACGTCGGAGTCCAGGTCATCGGCGTCGCGCCGGGTGAGTCGGCCATGCCGCATTGGCGGCGGCTGGCCGAAGCACTGCTGCCTCACCGCGTCGCGGGCTAACGGACCTGCCCGGTCGGGCGGACCACGATCTCGTTGACGTCGACCGAGGGCGGTTGCTCCAGCGCGTAAAGCACCGCCCGCGCGATGTCGTCGGGTTCGAGCTTCGGCTTACCTTTCGCGTCCTCGGGGATCATCGTGGTGTCGACCAGGCCCGGTTGCACCACGGTGACCCGGACGCCGGTGCCGACGGCTTCCTCGCGGATGGATCCGGCGAGCCCGGTCACGGCCCATTTCGTCGCCGAGTAGAGGTTGCCGGGCCGGTGGTACCGCCCGGCAACCGAACCGGTGAGCACCAGGTGCCCCTTCGACTCGGCCAGCGACGGCAGGGTCGCCCGTGCGGTGAGCGCGGTGCCGTAGACGTTGGTCAGCACCATGTCCCGCCACTGCTCGGGTTCCGCTCCGCCGTCGCCGAAGAACGACACCACGACACTCTGTCCGGCATTGGCGAACACCGCGTCCAGCCGTCCGAAGGTCTCTTTCACCGTCTCGACGGCGGACGACAGCGAACTCCACTCGGTGACGTCCACGGCGAGCGCGAGGGCGCGGTCCTCGCCGAACTCGGCGACGAGGGGGAGTAGCGCCTCGCGGTCGCGGGAGAGCAACGCGAGCCGGTATCCGGCGGCCGCGGCCCGGCGTGCGGTGGCTTCGCCGAGCCCTCTGGAGGCGCCGGTGATCAGCAGTACTCGATCGTTCATACCTCCAAGCTATTCGGCGGGCGGCGTGTAGGTGTCCCACTGGGGTACCGGTTCACCGATGAGGGCGGCGCCGAGCCGGTCGAGGTAGAAGTGCCAGCCCTTGAGGATGTCCGAGGCATCCCACTCGGACTTGGGCATCCGGTGCGCGAAGTCGAGTACCGTGCCCGCGCCTCGCGGGGTCAAGGTCAATTCAATCCGCCACGCCGGCTGGCCGGGCACGTCCAGCTCCACGACCAGCCGTTTCGGCGGATCGCATTCGCGGATGACGGCGGGTCCCGGTTCGGAGCCCTCCTCCGCGGTCATCAACAGCATGATCGTGTTGCCGACCCCGGCCTCACCCGTCCACGTACCGATCCAGCGCGCCATGCGATCGGATTCGGTGAGCGCCGACCAGACGTCGTCGATGGGATCCGGGTACTCGCGCCGGAGTTCGAGCAGGGTCTCTTCGCTGTCCATCGGGCGAAGATAACCTCAGCCTTAATTAAGCGTCAACTTATTCGTTGGTCAGGACGAGGCGGCCGCGGAGCCGCCCGCGGCCAAGTGTTCATCTGCCTTCACCGCCTCGCCCAAGGGAAAGGTGCCCGCGACCCGCAGAGTCAGCGCGCCGTCGTCCGCCAACCCAGCGCGGCGCCGTTCAGCGGCAGGGTCGCGGCCTCCACTGTGGACACGGACGCCGGAGCGGCGGCGTCGCCCGGCGCGAAACTGGTGACACCGGCACCTCGGCGAACTCCAGTACCTCCGGGCCACCGAACCGGTGGACCACCACCGCGCGCGTCGTTTTCCTCCCAAGGGTCGTTTCGAGCAAACCTATGGGGAGTTACTCTCCATCGGGAAGTACGCACCTCGAGGTGTCCAACCCACGCGGAGGTACGGCGAACCGTGGTCACACGCACGGCACAAGAACGGCGGAACGACGAGAAGCAGACCTACGACGCCTATCTCGCGGCCTGCCCGGCCCGGAAGCTGCTCGACGAGGTCTCGGGCAAATGGGTCAGCCTCATCCTCGTCGCACTCGGCGACGGACCCCAGCGCTACAGCGACCTCTCGCGCCGCATCGCGGGTGTCAGCCAGAAGATGCTCACCCAGACCCTGCGGGCACTGGAACGGGACGGCCTGCTGACCCGGACCGTCACGCCGTGTGTACCGGTCCGCGTCGACTACGAACTCACCGATCTCGGCCGGAGCCTCCTGCGGCTGGTGGCCGGGATCAAGGAGTGGGCGGAGACGCATTTCGACGAGGTCGACGCCGCCAGGGACGGTTACGACGCGCGATCGGCGGCTGTCACCATCGGGGCGGACGGCGAGGGCTAGGGTTACCCGGGTGTCCACCGCACGCGCCGAACGATTGGTCAACCTGGTCCTCGCCCTCCTGTCCACCCGGCAGTACCTCACCGCCGAGCGGATCCGGGGGATCGTGCCCGGGTACGCCGACGCGGCCAGCGACGAGGCCTACTTCCGCATGTTCGAGCGCGACAAAACCGAACTGCGCGAACTCGGCATCCCGCTGGAGACCGGCCGCAATTCCGCCTTCGACGGGATCGACGGCTACCGCATCGCACGCCGCGACTACGAACTCGGTGAAATCGACCTCGCGCCCGACGAAGCGACCGCCGTCGGCCTCGCCGTCCGGCTCTGGGACTCGCCGGAACTGACCGGTGAGGCACAGGGCGCGCTGGTGAAACTCCGCGCCGCCGGGGTCGAGGTGGACGACAACGCCCCAACCGTCGTCGAGCCCCGCGTCCGCGCCGAATCCGCGTTCGGCCCGCTGCTCGCCGCCGTCCAGGCCGGGCAGGCGGTGCGCTTCGAGTACCGGCGCAGTGGTTCGGCCGAACGCAAGATCCGCACCCTCGAACCCTGGGGTGTGGTGTCCTGGCGCGCCCGCTGGTACGTCGTCGGGCACGACCGCGACCGCGGGGCGTCCCGCTGTTTCCGGCTCTCCCGCGTCACCGGGAAGGTCGAGCCCGTCGGGAAACCCGGCGTCGTCGAACGACCGGACGGAGTCAACCTCCTGCGGATGGTTTCGGCCAGCAGCACCGAGGACCCGTCCGCGGCGACCACCGCCAGCGTCTGGGTCGCCGACGGCCGGGCCGCCGGGGTCCGCCGCCGAGGCCGTGTCGTCGGCCGCAGCGACGCCGGGGGAGAAGAAGGCGACCTCGTGGAGATCGAGCTGTACTACCCCGAATCCGCCGCCGACTGGCTCACCGCCCACGGCCCGGACATCCTGGTGCTCGAACCGGAAGTCCTCGCGAAGTCCGTCTTCAGCCGCCTCGAGGCCATCGCGCACGCCGGTGGTGCCCGATGAGCGCCACCGGGCGGATGCCGCGCCTGCTCGCGCTCGTGCCATACCTGCTCGCCCGGCCCGGTATCAAGATCACCGACGCCGCCCACGATTTCGACGTCACGCCCAAGCAGCTCCGCAAGGACCTCGAACTGCTCTGGATGTGCGGGCTGCCCGGCTACGGCCCCGGCGACCTGATCGACCTGTCCTTCGAAGGCGACACGATTGTCGTCACCCACGACGCCGGGATGAACCGCCCCTTGCGCCTCACCGGCGGTGAGGCGACGGCGATGCTCGTCGCCCTGCGCGCACTGGCCGAGACGCCCGGTGTGGTCGACGCGGACGCCGTCCGCCGTGCCATCGCGAAGATCGAGGCCGCGGCAGGTCAGGCCCAGCCGTCCGGAGTCGTCGTCGGCGGCGGAGTCCGCGAAGGCAAGAAGACAGCCAGCACCCGCGAAGCCGTCCGAGCCGCCCTGACCGCGAAGCGCGCGCTGCGGATCCGGTACTACACCGCGTCCAAGGACGAAATCACCGAGCGCACCGTCGACCCGATGCGGTTGCTCATCGTCCAGGCCGTCGGCTACCTCGAAGCGTGGTGCCGCCGCGCTGAAGACGTCCGGCTGTTCCGGCTGGATCGCATCGACGAACTCACCGTGCTCGACGAGCCCGCCGTGCCGCCGGCGCACGCCCGGCCGACCGACATCTCCGACGGCGTTTTCCGGCTTCGTCCCGATCAGCAGGAAGCCGTTCTCGTCCTTGACCCGGACAAACGCTGGGTAGCCGAGTACTACCCGTGCGACGAACTCGACGAGCTCGACGGCGGGCGCCTGCGCATCCGGATGCGGTACGCCGACGAGTCGTGGATGGTCCGGCTGATCCTCGGTCTTGGCGGAGACGCGCAGGTCGAGAGCCCGGTCACGCTCGGAGAGGCGGTTCGTCGACGGGCGGCCGACGCGCTGGCGCGGGCTCGTCACCTTGCGTCAACCTACGAGCAGTAAGGTGACGCCGTGTCGTACCTGCCGAGCATCGCGCTCGCCGTCATCGGGCTGATCGCTCTCTTCATTTTGCTCATCAAGCTACGCGGAGTCTTGCGCGTGCTCACCCATACGATGAGCATGGTGGCTACGAACACCCAAAAACGGACAGGGCTCCTTCGCGCCCGGTCTGCCGCGCTTCGCGTGGCGATCGAGCGACGACGTGGGCCCGAAGACCGGTAACATCACACCAAGAGACTCGAGAAGGAGGCCGCAAACGATGAACGCGCTGCAGCCGTGGCACATCATCATCCTGGTGCTCGTCGTTGTCCTGCTGTTCGGCGCCAAGAGGCTTCCGGACGCCGCGCGGTCCATCGGCAAGTCCATGAAGATCTTCAAGGCCGAGACCAAGGACATGGCCGGGGACAAGGACAAGGCCGCCGAGACCGAAGAGGTCGAGACCAAGCAGCTGCCGCAGGCCACCACGCCCGCGCCCGCCGCCGCCGATGCCGCGCAGGACAAGCAGGTCGCCGACCTCCAGCGCCAGCTCGACGACCTCAAGAAGCAGCAGGCCGCCACGCCCGCTCCGGCCGAGCAGGCGCACAAGAACGCCAGCTGAACGTTCTTGGCAAGCAGCTTTTAGCTAGAAGCTTCTAGCCAGCAGCTTCTAGCCAGACAAGCGGAGCCTGTTCGCGGATGAGCGCGCCGAAGTCACGGCGCGCTCATGGTGGACCCTGACGAGAACGGACTGTCCAGTGGCGGATTCCGCCTCCGGTGAGGAGCGCCGCGGCACGAAGCGGCGCAAGCGCGGCCGTCGGAGCAACCCCGACGGCACGATGACGCTCATCGAGCACATCTACGAGTTCCGGCGCCGTCTGGGCTTCGCACTGCTCGCCATCGTGACCGGCGGGATCCTCGGTTTCCTCTGGTTCCAGACCAAGGTCGGCCCGATCCCGTCGCTTGGCGACATCATGACCGGCCCGTACTGCGGAATCCCTTGGCAGCGCAGGCTCGGTGGTACCCCGACCGGCCATTGCCAGCTGCTCCAGACAGTGCCGTTCGAAGCCTTCATGATCCAGCTGAAGGTCGGTCTCGCCGCGGGCGCGGTGCTGTTCGCGCCGCTGTGGCTCTATCAGGTCTGGGCGTTCATCGCACCCGGCCTTTACTCGAAGGAGCGCAAGTACGCGCTCACCTTCGTCTTCTTCGCGTCGATCCTCTTCGCCTCCGGCGCCGTGCTCGCGTACCTGCTCATCCCGCACGCTCTCGAACTGCTGATGAACTTCGGTGGCGACCAGTTCATCACCGCCCTCACCGGTGACAAGTACATCTCGTTCATCCTGTCGCTGCTGCTGATCTTCGGGGTCAGCTTCGAACTCCCGCTGCTCGTGGTGATGCTGAACCGGGTCGGCGTCCTGAAGTACCAGATGCTGAAGAAGTGGCGCCGCGGCCTGATCATGGTGCTGTTCGTCTTCGCCGCCTTCGCCACGCCCGGTTCGGATCCGTTCTCGATGATCGGACTGGCGGCCGCGCTGATCGTGCTGCTGGAGATCTCCATCCAGATCGCGCGCTTCCACGACCGCAAACTCGACAAGGACCGCGGCACCGAAGGCTGGGACAAGCTCGACGACGACGAGGCCGCGCCGTTCGACTACACGCCGAGCTCGATCGACGACGAACCCTCGACCACCACCGGTGGCAAGCGCAACAGCACCGACGACGTCACCTGATCCGGCGATGCACGCGGCACTGGCCGTCCACCCCGCGTCCGGCAACGGCGCCGCGGGACGGTTGATGGAGTCGGTCGCGGCGCGGCTTCGGCCCGTCGTCGACCGGCTCGACGTCCTCGTCGCCGACACGGTCGAGGAATCCCGCGCGCTGATGACCGGCTCGCGCGGGGCCGGGCTGGACCTGCTCGTCGTCCTCGGCGGTGACGGGGCGGCACACGAAGGAATCCAGTTTTGCGCCGAATCCGGTGTCGCGCTGGGTGTCGTCCCCGCGGGTACCGGCAACGACTTCGCCAGGGCGCTCGGAATCCCTGGGGAACCGCACGCCGCCGTCGACGCGCTGGCGAGGGCACTCGCCGCCGGGAAACGCCGCCGGATCGACCTCGGCCGGGTCGGCGACGAATGGTTCGGCACCGTCCTGTGCTGCGGGTTCGACGCCCTCGTCACCGAACGCGCCAACCGGCTGCGCTGGCCACCGGGCCCGCGGCGCTACGACGTCGCGATCTTCGCCGAACTCGCCGCGTTCCGGCCCCGGCCGGTCCTGCTCCGCACCGAGGTCGAGACCCTCGAACTCGACGCCACCATGATCGCGGTCGGCAACACGCCGTTCTACGGCGGCGGCATGCGGATCTGTCCCGGCGCCGATCCCGAGGACGGCCTGTTCGACGTCACTGTCGTGGGCAACGCGACCCGGCGCGACCTGCTCCGGATGCTGCCCGGCGTCCGCTCCGGGCAGCACGTCACGCATCCGATGGTGCGGACCCTCAAAGCCAGCGAAATCCACCTCGACGGCAGCGACCTGCCCGTCTACGCCGACGGCGAACCGCTGGGCAGGCTGCCGATCGACATCACCTGCGTCCCCGGCGCGCTCACCGTCGTCGGCTGACACCGGCGTAGCCGCCCGCACGCCACACCTGGCCACGGAACGTCGTGGCCGACATCAGGTCGCCACGCGGGAAGAACACGCCACCGCACCGATGGCAGAACCACGCCTGCCGCCAGTAGGCCAGCGCGTCCGGGACGCCTCGGCGGATCCGCGCGTTGCGCCGCAGCCGGAGCACGAACAGCACCGCGAAGAGCGCGACCAGCGCGAAGGCGCCGAAGGGGAAGATCCACGCCCCGATCGCCGCTCCGACGCGTCCGCCCGCCGTCGGCGCGGGGTTCTCGGCGAGCACGTCGGTGGCGAACGAGACGAACACGAACGCGGGAATCAGCATGAAGAGCGCCAGTGCCAGGAAACAGCCGCCGCCGCGGAGCACCGGATAGGGGTTGAGCGCGGCCGCCGTCGCGGTCACCGAAACCCCGCGGTGCGTCGTCGCCGTGTAGACCACGCCGTCGCCTGCCGGGACGGCCGTCATCGGCCCCTGCACCCGGTAGGTGGTCTGCCCGCCCTGGAACACCGCCGGCACGCTCTGCACCTGGTCGACCTGCGCGCACTGCGGGCAAGCGATCTCCATGGCATCCCCTCCCGATCACGAATCGGGCCCTTGGATGCGGCAGGGGTGGACACCGTTCCCGGGACCGTGTAATTCCCGAGATAGAGCTCCCAGGCGGGCCAGATCCGCAGCATTCTGGCGTGTTCCGCCTTCAAGCACGCATGTTTCCCCCTCAAGCACGCGAGTTCCGCCCTCAAGCACGCATGTTCCGCCTTCAAGCACGCGCGACGTCGCGACCTGGCGTCGCGTGCCCTGCCGTTTGACGTTCTTCGCCTCGTCATCGCGTGCTTGAAGACGTAACTCGCGTGCTTGGGGACGTAACTCGCGTGCTTGAAGGCGGAACTCACGTGACGGCAGTGCACTGGGTCCGCGACGTCACCTACCGCGAAGACACCTCCCAGGTCCGCACCGGAAACGCCCCCCGCATCATGGCCGGACTACGCAACCTCATCATCAGCGCACTCCGACTCGACGGACACACCAACATCGCCGCCGCACTACGCCACAACGCCCGCGACTTCACCCGACCACTAACATCCCGGGATCGTCACACCGAGTGCGAACTGTCGGTGGGGTATGGAACCCTGACGAAGTGGTCAACAGCCCTTCTCAGACCCCGGCCGAGGCGTACGCAGCCTCCCAGCGCCGCGCTCAGTACCCCCAGCTGACCCGGTTCGCCGCGGAAGCTTCGTTCGAGTTCGACGACTTCCAGATCCGTGGCTGCGAGGCGCTCGAAGACGGACACGGCGTGCTCGTCTGCGCGCCCACCGGCGCCGGGAAGACCGTGGTCGGCGAATTCGCGGTGCACCTCGCCCTGTCCAAGGGCCGCAAGTGCTTCTACACGACACCCATCAAGGCGCTGTCGAATCAGAAGTACGCCGATCTCGTGGCCCGCTACGGCGCGGACGCCGTCGGCCTGCTCACCGGTGACACCTCGATCAACGGCAACGCGCAGGTCGTGGTCATGACCACCGAGGTCCTGCGCAACATGCTCTACGCCGGATCGTCGACCATCGACGAACTCGCCTACGTCGTGATGGACGAGGTCCACTATCTCGCCGACCGGTTCCGCGGCGCGGTCTGGGAAGAGGTCATCCTCCACCTGCCCGAGCACGTCCGCGTGGTCGGCTTGTCCGCCACGGTGAGCAACGCCGAGGAGTTCGGCGAATGGCTTGTCGAGGTCCGCGGCGACACCTCGGTCGTCGTCGACGAACACCGTCCGGTGCCGCTGTGGCAGCACATGCTGGTCGGCAACCGGCTGATGGACTTGTTCGCCGGGCAGGAGGAGCACGCGCCGGGGGCGGAGCTGCTGATCAACCCCAGCCTGCTGCGGCGTACCGAAGAGGTCGGCCGGTCGTTCGCCCCGGCGGGCCTGCGGGGTCCGCGAGGGCGTCGCGGGGCGCCGTCCAGGATGCCGCGGTTCCGGCCGCCGTCCCGGCTCGACACCATCGAACGCCTGGACAGCGCCGGACTGCTCCCGGCGATCGTGTTCATCTTCTCCCGCGCCGGCTGCGATGCCGCCGTCGCCCAGTGCGTGCGGTCCGGCCTGCGCCTCAACGGGCCGGAAGAGGTCGAGAAGGTGCGGCGGATCGTCGCCGAACGCACCAAGGACCTGCCGGAAGGCGACCTCGGCGTCCTCGGTTTCTGGGAGTGGCGCGAGGCGCTCGAACGCGGCATCGCCGGGCACCACGCCGGACTGCTCCCGGCGTTCAAGGAGACCGTCGAGGAGCTGTTCGTCCAGGGCCTGGTGAAGGCCGTGTTCGCCACCGAGACGCTCGCGCTCGGCATCAACATGCCCGCCCGCACCGTCGTCCTGGAACGGCTGGTCAAGTACAACGGCGAGGCGCACGTCGACCTGACGCCGGGGGAGTACACGCAGCTCACCGGGCGCGCCGGGCGGCGCGGGATCGACGTCGAGGGCCACGCCGTCGTCGCTTGGCAGCCGGGGATCGACCCGAAGCAGGTCGGCGGCCTCGCCTCGACCCGGACGTACCCGCTGCGCTCGTCGTTCCGGCCGGGTTACAACATGGCGGTGAACCTGGTCGCCCAGGTCGGCGCCGAGGCGGCCCGTGAGCTGCTGGAACAGTCGTTCGCGCAGTTCCAGGCCGACCGGTCGGTGGTCGGTATGGCGCGGCGGATCGAACGGAACAAGGAAGCCCTGCGGGGCTACACCTCGGCCATCACCGGCGACTTCGACCAGATGCTCGAGTACGTCGAGCTGCGTGCGAAGATCTCGGCCCGGGAGAAGGCACTCTCGCGGCAGAACACCTCCGCGCGCCGGGCAGGCACGGCCGAGTCGCTGGAGAAGCTCCGCAAGGGCGACGTCATCGCCGTGCCCGCCGGCAGGCGCGCGGGGCTCGCGGTCGTCGTCGACCCGGGGCTCGACCCGATCCGCGAACCGCGGCCCGTCGTGGTCACCGAGGACCGCTGGTCCGGCCCGCTCTCGGTGTCCGACTTCCCGTCGCCGGTCGAGGCCCTGGGCAACATCAAGCTGCCGAAGCAAATCGAGCTGCGCTCGCCCAAGACACGTCGTGACATCGCCGCGACTCTTCGCAACGCCGGAATCTCCTTGCCCGGCAGGCAAAAGCGCCGCGCCGGGGCCAATGAGGACGGTGAGCTGGCCTCGCTGCGGCAAGCACTGCGCGCGCATCCGTGCCACGGACTCGCCGAACGCGAGGCGAACCTGCGCTGGGTCGAGCGGTACCAGCGGCTCTCGGCCGAGACCGAGCAACTGGAACGCAAGGTCGCCGCGACCACGCACTCGCTCGCACGCGCCTTCGATCGCATCCTGCGGCTGCTCGGCGAGCGCGGCTACATCGGCCCGAAGTCGAAGGGAGACGGCGAGGACCGCGTGACCGAACACGGCAAGCGGCTCACCCGTCTCTACAGCGAGTCCGATCTGCTGGCCGCCGAATGCATCCGGAACGACGTCTGGAAGGACCTCACCCCCGCCGAACTCGCCGCCGTCGTCTCGACGCTGGTCTTCGAGGCCCGGCGCGACACGGCGGGGGAGCCGCGGCTGCCCGCCGGCAAGGTCCTCGACGCCTGGCAGGCCACCACGCGGCTGTGGGTCGAACTGACCGAGGACGAGCGGCGCCACAAACTAAACCGCACCCGCGAGCCCGACGCCGGTTTCGCGTGGCCGGTCTACCGCTGGGCGCGGGGCGAATCGCTGGAGAAGGTCCTCACCGCCGCCGAGGCGAACGGCCAGGAACTCTCCGCCGGCGACTTCGTGCGCTGGTCACGGCAGGTCATCGACCTGCTGGACCAGATCCGTGACGTCCTCGGGAAGGCCGATCCGGTCGGTGCGGCCGCGTCGGACGCGGTCAAGGCCCTGCGGCGGGGCGTGGTGGCGGCCGGGGGCGCCTAGCGACCTTGGGTCGTGAGTGGCAAAGACGGTTCTAACGAGGGTCAAGGCAAATATGGCTTGACCGAGTCTCTGTCTTGAGGTCGTGAGGTCTGCTTCGCGAGCTTCAAGGCAGA
>NZ_JBFBBY010000164.1:0-15891 GCF_040682875.1 Amycolatopsis sp. NPDC051071
TTCTCCTCTTTTCTCCGGCCCCACCACCCCCCCCCCGGCGGGCCCCCCGACGTAGCCGGCAAACCCCCCCCCCCCCCCCCCGCGTCAGGAGGGGCGCACGGTCTCCAGGACGAGCGGAGTGGAGGCCGGAGCCGACGAGGAGACGGCGTAAGCGTCGGTGAGCGCAGCGAGAGCCGAGGGGACGGCGTCCGGAGTGTCGGTGTGCAGTTCCAGCAGCGGCTGCCCGGCCACCACCTTGTCGCCCGGTTTCGCCAGGCACAGCACACCCGCCGCGGCCTGCACCGGATCCTCCTTGCGCGCCCGCCCGGCCCCGAGCCGCCAGGCGGCGACCCCGACCGAATAAGCGTCCAGTGAAGCCAGCACACCATCCGCGGGCGCCTCGACGACGTGCACGTGCCGAGGCTTCGGCAACGCAGCCTCCGGGTCCCCGCCCTGCGCGGCGATCATCCGGCACCACGTCTCGTAAGCCCGGCCCGACGCGAGCACCGCCGCCGGGTCCACTTCGGACAGACCGGCCAGCGCCAGCATCTCCCGCGCCAGTGCCACCGTCAGCTCGACGACGTCGGCCGGGCCGCCGCCGCGCAGGACCTCGACCGACTCCGCGACCTCGATCGCGTTGCCGACGGCGTACCCGAGCGGGACGTTCATGTCCGTGATCAGCGCCGTCGTCGCGACGCCGTGCGCGGTCCCGATCTCCACCAGCGTCCGCGCGAGTTCACGCGCCTGCGGAAGCGTCTTCATGAACGCGCCCGAGCCGGTCTTCACGTCGAGGACCAGCCCGGCCGAGCCTTCCGCGATCTTCTTGCTCATGATCGAGCTGGCGATCAGCGGAATCGACTCCACCGTCGAAGTCACGTCCCGCAACGCGTACAGCTTCTTGTCCGCGGGAGCCAGCCCGGACGTCGCCGCGCAGACGACCGCCCCGACCTCGTCGAGCTGCCGGATGATCTCCGACGTCGACAAGGCGGCACGCCAGCCGGGAATCGACTCCAGTTTGTCGAGTGTCCCGCCGGTGTGCCCGAGCCCGCGCCCGGACAGCTGCGGCACGGCCGCCCCGCAGGCCGCGACGAGCGGCGCCAGCGGAAGCGTGATCTTGTCGCCGACACCCCCGGTCGAATGCTTGTCGATCGTCGGACGGCTGACCTTCAGGTCCAGCCGCTCCCCCGACTCGATCATCGCGCCGGTCCAGCGCGCGATCTCGCCGGAATCCATCCCCCGCAGGAAAATGGCCATCGCGAGCGCCGCCATTTGTTCCTCGGCGATGTCGCCGCGCGTGTACGCGTCGATGGTCCAATCGATCTGCTCGTCGGTGAGCCGCCCGCCGTCCCGCTTCGCCCGGATGACGTCGACGGCGGCGAACGTGCTCACTTGTTCTCCGGCAGGTCGTCGGGCCCGAACGCGTCCGGCAGCACCGCGGCCATCGGCAGGATGCCGCTGGGGGTGTCCACCAGGCATTCCGCGCCACCGTGTTCGAACAGGATCTGGCGGCAGCGCCCGCACGGCATCAGCAGATCACCGGCACCGCTGCGGCAGGCGACCGCGACGAGCTTGCCGCCGCCGGTCAGCCGCAGCTGTCCCGCCATCGTGCATTCCGCGCACAGGCCAAGGCCGTAGGACGCGTTCTCGACGTTGCAGCCGACGACGATCCGGCCGTCGTCGACGACACCCGCGACACCGACGTGCAGGCCCGAGTAGGGCGCGTACGCCGACTTCGCCGCCTCGACGGCCTGAGCCCGCAGCGCTTCCCAGTCGAATGTGGACATCAGTCATTACCCCGTCGATAAGGAACGCCGTCCGCCTTGGGCGGCCGAAGCCGTTGTGAGGCCACCGCCAGCACGATCAGCGTCACGAAGTGCGCCGTGTACGGGATCAGGTCGCTGGGCAGATCGTCGTTGGTCCAGTAGATCGCGTACAGCGCCGCCGCCGCCGCGACGCCGAGCGCCGCCGCGATCCATTGGCGCCGCACCATTTGCACGACGACGATCACCGCGACCAGGATGACCGCGCCGTACAGCAGCGCGAGCACCGCGGTGCCGCCACCGGAAAGCTGGAGACCGTCCGCGTAGCCGAACAGCGCCGCGCCGCCGAGCAGGCCACCCGGCCGCCAGTTGCCGAAGATCATCGCCGCGAGGCCGATGTACCCGCGGTTGTTGGTCTGGTTCTCCAGATAGTCAGCACCACCGGCGAGCAGCACGAGCGACGCGCCACCCATCCCGGCGAGCCCGCCGGAGATGATCACCGCGACGTACTTGTGCACGTAGACGTTGACACCGAGCGACTCCGCCGCGACCGGGTTCTCACCGCAGGACCGCAGCCGCAGGCCGAACCGCGTGCGCCACAACACGAAGTAGCTGAACGGGACCAGCAGGATCGCGATCATCGTCAGCGGCGCGACCTCGGTGATCAGGCCGTTGAGCACACCCGCCAGGTCCGAGACGAAGACCCGCTGCATCTTCTCCAGGTCCGACAACCAGTCCGAGAGGAACGTCGCCGAATAGGTGTCGAACTTCGGGACGGTCGGCGACTGCCGCGGGTTACCCGAAATCGGGGCGAACACCAGATTCGCGAGGTACTTCGCGACGCCGAGACCGAGCAGGTTGATCGCCACACCGGAAACGATGTGGTTGACGTTGAAGGTCACCGTCGCGACGGCGTGCAGCAGACCGCCGAGCGCGCCGAACACGATCGCCGCGACCAGGCCCCACCAGACATTGCCGTAGTACGCGCCCCAAGCGGCACCCCAGGTGCCGAGGATCATCATGCCTTCGAGGCCGATGTTGACCACGCCCGCGCGTTCCGCCCACAGCCCGCCGAGCGCGCACAGCAGGATCGGCAACGCCAGCCGCAACGCGGTGTGGGCGGTATTGGTCGAGGTCAGGGTGTTGACGCCGGTGGCGTACGACGCGATCGAGAGGACGCCGACCGCCAGCAAACCCCAGATGGCACCCTTTGCCCAGCCAGGGATGCGGCGCTTTTGCCGCTTCACCGGCATGGTCGTCCCGCCCGGACTGGGCGAAAGCACGTCGGTAGTCATGCCGCCTCCGCGGTGAAAAGTACGTCAGCGGTGGTCACACCGCACCTCCCTCGGAAACGCTCGAACCCTTGCGGCCCGCCAGCGCGCGACCCACGCGACGCTGTTCGGCGGCCAGGTCGGCGCGGCGCACGATCTCGTACGCGATGACGACCGACAGCACGATCACGCCCTGCATGATCACCGCGATCTCCTTGGACACGTTGATCTGCTCCAGCGACACCGCGGACCGGTCGAGGAACGCCCACAGCAGGGCGCCCAGCGCGATTCCGGCGGGATGGTTGCGGCCGAGCAGTGCGACCGCGATGCCGGTGAAGCCGTACATCTGGGTCGAAGTGATGCCGTAGCTGAAGTCGCGGCCGAGCAGTTCCGGCATCGCGATCAGGCCGGCGACACCACCGGAAAGCAGCATCGCGATCAGCGTCATCTTCTTGGCGTTGACCCCGCCCGCGGCGGCCGCCGTCGTCGATTCACCGCTGGCCTTCAGCTCGAAACCGAAGCGGGTCCGGTTGAGCATGAACCAGTAGGCGGCGCCGATCAGGATCGCGATGACCACGAACCCGAACAGCTCTCCAGAACCGATCGGGAGGCCGGGGATCCGGCCGGACGGCGCGATCTCGCGGGTGGCGATGTTGTTGCCGGTCTGCACGCCGAACTGGTCGGCGTTGACCAGGAACGCCACGATGCCACCGACGATAGCGTTCAGCATGATCGTCGAGATGACCTCGGAAACCCCTCGGGTCACCTTCAGCACGGCCGGGACGGCCGCGTAGAGCATGCCGCTGGCCACCGCGACGACCAGGATCGCCAGCGTGTGGATCACCGGCGGCAGCCGCAGTGCCCCGCCGATGATGGCGGTGACGATGGCGGCGAACCGGTACTGGCCCTCGACACCGATGTTGAAGAGGTTCATCTGGAAGCCGATGGCCACCGCGAGCCCGGACAGGTAGTACACGGTCGCGAGGTTGACCGTGTCGACCGCGGTCGAACCCTTGAACAGCTGCCCGATCATCGTGCCGTACGCCTGGAGCGGGTCCGCCCCGGAGATGATCAGCGCGATCGCGGTCAGGATGACGGCGAAAACGATCGCGAGCAGAGGCGGCAGCAGCCTCGTACGCCAGCTACTCACGCTGCACCTTCCTCTTCGGAATCTTCGGAAGCCCCGGTCATCGCGGAGCCCAGTTGCTGCGGGGTCACCGTCGCGGGGTCGGCCTGGCCCGCCAGACGCCCGCGCAGCATGACCTGGATGGTGTCGGAAAGCCCGATCAGCTCGTCGAGGTCGGCCGACACCAGCAGCACGGCCAGCCCGGCCGCCCGCGCCAGCCGGATCTGTTCCCAGATCAGGGCCTGCGCGCCGACGTCGACACCCCGCGTCGGATGCGACGCGATCAGCAGCACCGGGTTCCCGGAAAGCTCACGGCCGACGATCAGCTTCTGCTGGTTACCACCGGAAAGCGCCGCCGCCGGGACGTCGATCCCCGGGGTGCGGACGTCGTACTGCTCGACGATGCGACGGGTGTCCTGGCGCGCACCCATGATGTCGAGAAGCTGGCCTTTCGCGACCGGCTTCCGCGTCTGGTAGCCCAGGATCCGGTTCACCCACAACGGCTGGGTGAGCAGGAGGCTGTGCCGCGTGCGGTCTTCGGCGATGTAGCCGATCCCGGCCTCGCGGCGGGCGAGTGTCCCCAGTTTGTGCAGTTCGACGACCTTGCCGTCGGTCTCGGTCAGCTCGATCCGGCCGCCGCCCTTGCGCATGCCCATGATCGTTTCGACGAGTTCGGTCTGCCCGTTGCCTTCGACACCGGCGATCCCGAGGATCTCGCCCGCGTGCACGGTAAAGGTGATGTGGTCGAGTACGTTCCGCTCGGAACCCTCGGCGCTCAGGCAGACGTCGTCAAGGCGCAGCACGGGCCGGTCGGTCACGGTGGACTCGCGGGTTTCGGGGCTGGGCAGTTCCGAGCCGACCATCATCTCGGCAAGCTGGTGCGAGGTGATCGTTTTCGGATCGGCCGTGCCGACCGTGGTGCCGCGGCGGATCACGGTGACCGTGTCGGCGATCGCGCGCACCTCGTCGAGTTTGTGGGAGATGAAGAGGAAGGTGAAACCGTTCGCCTGCATCCCGCGGACCGTCTCGAACAGCGCGTCGACCTCCTGCGGCACGAGTACCGCGGTGGGCTCGTCGAGGATGATGATCCGCGCGCCGCGGTAGAGCACCTTGACGATCTCCACGCGCTGACGGTCGGCGACGCCGAGTTCTTCGAGCAGCGTTTCGGGGCCGGCACGCAGGCCGACCTGTTCGGCGATCTTCCCCAGTTTCGCCCTTGCCGCGCGGCCGATGCCGTTCAGCCCCTCGGCGCCGAGGAAGACGTTCTCCCCGACGGTGAGGTTGTCGGCCAGCATGAAGTGCTGGTGGACCATCCCGATCCCGGCGCGCATGGCGTCCTGCGGGTTACGCAGTTTCAGCTGCTTGCCGTTGATCGCGATGCTGCCCTCGTCCGGCTGTTGCATGCCGTAGAGGATCTTCATCAGGGTGGACTTGCCGGCGCCGTTCTCGCCGCAGACGGCGTGCACCTCGCCCTTGGTGACGGTGAGGTTGACGTCGGAGTTGGCCACCACACCCGGGAATCGTTTCGTGATCCCGGTCAGCTGCACGGCCGGTTCACCCCGGTCGGGGGCGTCGGTGACCTCGGCCTGGGGAGTGCTCATGAAAAGCCATCCAGTTCTGGGAGTGAAACAGGTGGGGGCTCGGAAGGGGTTACCCTCCCGAGCCCCGCGGTCTTGATGGGCCCTCAGCGGGAAAACATACTTCGGGCCGCTGACGAACCTTACTTCTGCGGCTTGTCCGAGACGGTGATCGCCCCGGAGACGATCTGCGCCTTGTAGCCGTCGAGGACGTCCTTGATGTCGTCGATCTTGCCGCCGGAGGTGGCGTAGCCGACGCCGTCGACCTTGAGGTCGAAGCGCTTCGGCAGCGACGTCAGGTCACCCTTGGCCAGTGCGCGCAGGTAGTCGAACACCGCCACGTCGACGCGCTTGAGCATCGAGGTGATGATGACGTCCTTCGACGCCTCGACCGTCTTCTGGTTGTACTGGTCGGAGTCGACGCCGATGGCGAGCGCGTTGCCCGTCTTCGCGGCCTCGAAAACGCCCTTACCGGAGGCACCGGCGGCGTGGTAGACCACGTCCGCGCCCTTGGCGATCTGCGCCGCGGCCTTCACGTTGCCCTTCGCCGGGTCCTGGAATCCGGAGAAGTCACCGGCCGGGGTGAGGTACTCGTCCTCGATGACGGCCTTGGACGAAGCGGCCTTCACGCCCTGCAGGAAGCCCGCCTCGAACTTCTGGATCAGCGGCGTGTTGACGCCACCGACGAAGCCGACGTGGCACTTCTTCGACTTGTAGGCGGCGGCGACACCGGCCAGGAACGAGCCCTGCTCCTCGGCGAAGACGAGCGGGGTGACGTTCGGGGCCTTGACGGAGTCGTCGTCGACGATCGCGAACTGGAGGTTCGGGTACTTCGGCGCGATGGCGCCGACGGCCTTGGCGTAGGCGAAGCCGACCGCGATGATCGGGCTGAAGCCCTGCGCGGCGAGCTGGTCGAGACGCTGCGACTTCGCGGCCTCGTCCTCCGACGTCGCCGCGGTGCTCTCGCTGACCGCGGTGATGCCGAGTTCGGTCTTGGCCTTGTCGGTACCGGCGGCGGCGGAGTCGTTGAACGACGCGTCGCCACGGCCTCCGACGTCGAAGGCCAGCGCGACCTTGAGCTTGCTGCCGTCGACCTTCTCGCCGTTCTGGGCGCTGCTGCTCGAAGCGGCGGCCGCGGCCGGCGGCTTCTGCGCGGTCACGCAGCTGGCGGACTGGTCCCCCGAGCCCGCGTTGTTGTTATTTCCCGCTCCGGAGTCCTTCGCGCACCCGGTCAGTGCAAGAGCACCGGCCATGGCGGCGGCGGCCAGCGCGGTTCCACGCATGCGACGCAACGTGTGTCTCCCTCCCCGCTGATCCAGCGGATGGTCCCGAAGAAACGACCCGGCGACACTGCCGGGTTCGACCGAGAGACGGTACCTAACGGCCGCTTAGCAGCCATAGGAAAGGCACGCTACGTAACACAAACGTTTACTCATGAGTCGTACGCGCGACGATTGGAGTACTTACGGTGAGCACAACGGAGTAGTCGCGTGAAGGCTCCCATCCCCCGTTCGAGCCGGGCGAAGAGGGCCTTCACGCGCTGCTCAGGGCCTATGCGCAGGTGAGCCGCGGCGATGCCCAGTCACCCCGGTCGTACTGAACGCCGTCGCCACCGTCGGTGAGCACGAGCCGCAGGTACCGCGCCCCGGACACGTCGGCCTTCAGCGTCGTCGCCGGGTCCGCCCACGTCTTCAGCCCGGACTCCGCGGCCTTGATGCCGTCCGCGTAGACCCCGAAAGTGGCCGAGCCGAGTTTCGTGGCGGGCTCCTTCTCGTCGTCGATCCCGACGTCGACGGTGAACGCCGAGCAGCGGCCGCCGAGATAGAACACGATTTCGGCACTCGCGTGCGTCCCGAGGCCCTTGGCGTGGTTCACCCCGTTGATGGTCAGCGGCTTGCCGTCGCGTGCCGGGATCCCGCCGTTCGACTGATCCTTCTCGACCGGCCCGTACCCGTTGCGCTCGGCGGCCGGTGTGACGTCGCTCGCCCAGACCGGCCCGGACGGCGGCGCCGCGGGCACCGTCACCGGTGAGTCCGTGGTTCTCGCGACCTTCCCGAAACCCACTGTCGTGTACTCGACAGCGCTGGTCAGCACGGCCGCGGTACCCGCCACGCCAGGCGGCGGCGTAAGTCTCCAGCGCCCGGTCGCGGACTCGCCGGTCGTCAGGATCTTCCGCCGATCAGCAGGGGGGTCGTGAGTGATTTGGGTCGTTCTAACCCAATGCCGCTTAGCTTATCTCGAATATGAAACCAATTCCAAGGCATCGGCCGTCTGACCAGGGCAAACACTCTAAGGCGGGGCGATCACGAGACCCTGACCGACTGTCGTCGCCCCTGCTCGCCGCGCGTGAAGGACCCCTTCCCTCGGCTCAGCCGAGGAAACTCGACCTTCACACCTTGCCCAAGTACATGAAGGCCCCCTTCCTGTACCTAGGCGCAAGGAAGGGGGCCTTCCTGTACCTCAGGCGAGCACACGGGCGCCGGTACCGAGGGGGTCGGGTGTCGTGAGTGTTTTGGGCCGTTAGAACGCCGTTCTAACCCTCATTGCCACTCACGCCCCCCTCAGACCAGCTGGTAGGACTTCAGGCCGCGGATGTTCTGGTGGCAATTCTTCAGGCCGGACGAATTCAGGCTGCGGTAGACGCCCCACTTCGGCCGCAGATAGTTCTTGTCGCGCCACAGATCCGCGGGCTTCCGGACGTCGGCGACGGTTCGGGAGCCGTCCTTGAGCACGCAGCGCAGATAGCCGCTGTGCGACGCCTTGAACTCCCAGGACACGTCGATCCATTTGTTCCGCAGTGGCTCGTAGTCGGCGAGATCCGCCTCCGCCCCCGAGTCACCGGCGATGGTCAGTACGCCCTTGCCGCCTTTCTGGCGCGGCGTGAGTATCCACTGCGGAGCGGCGACGTCGGCGACCTTCATCTGGAAGAGGTAGGTGAACGCCGTCGTCGCGGTCAGCTCGGTGGGCCAGTATGCCTGATACGAGATCCGCCAGGTCTGGTTCTGCAGGATCTTGTACGTCGTGTCGCCGTCGCGCATGCCCTTCGACTCGTTGCGCTGCCGGTCTGTCGACGTGTCGACATCGCGCGTGTGCATGTCGAAACGCCAGTGGTCGCCTTCGGTGTAGATGTGCTTCACGCCGGGATGCGAGCCCGCGCGGTCGTCCTCCAGTCCTTCGAACGCGCGCAGGCCGTCCCTCGCCGGGTCCGGGCTCCACCGCAGGGTCCAGGTGGCCGCGTGCGCCGTCCCGGTACCGAGGGCGGCCGCGCCGAGCACGCCGGCACCCAGGATGAGCGCCTTTCGCCGATCGAGGTTCTCCATGGCTACTTTCCCTTCTCCAGGGTGACCGCGAAGACGTGCGGCCGGGGCGTGGCGGCGGAGGGGAGCGTGACCGACGTGACCTCGCGCGCCGGGTCGAGCGGGACACGCTGATGGAAGATCGCGAGCTTCGCGGACTGGATACCGGCCCGCGAGTGCAGCTGATTCGTGGTGACGGCCTCGCTCTCGCCGAACGCCGCCGCCGCACGCCATCCGGTGAGCCGCAGCGGGACGTCCATCGATCCGTCCACATAGGACACTTTCAGCGTGGTGACGGCGTTACCCGTGTCGGCGGCGCCGAGCAGGTGCAGGGTGGCGTACTCCCCGGCGGGCAAGGGGATCGTCGCGCCGACGACGTTGTTCGGCGTGCCCTCGCTCCCGTTGACGAACAGGAACGGGACGCCGTCGTCGGTGACCTGACCGGTCTGCGGCAGCTGGGCGGCGGGATAGGTGTTGCCCGCGCCGTCGAAATCGCCGTCGCCGAGGTAGAACTCGCTGGTGCAGCCGTCGGAGTTCAGCACCGCGGCGAGATCCACCGTGACCAGGTCACCGGCGGGCGGCAGCGCGGGAAGTCCCCATGGCGGCGCGGGTTCGCCGACCGGCACCGGCGCGATCGTCGTGTCCGGACGCCTTCCCCGCGCGTAGACGAGCACCTCACGGCCCCGCGCGAGGTCGATGGTCACCGTGCCGTCGGGATGCTGCCGCCAGTTCCGCGCGCCTTCGACCTCCAGCCTTCCGGGGATGGACGGCCTGAGTTTCAGCGGCTCACCCGCCAGGCTCCGGACGCGGACGAACTTCGTGACCCCGGCTTTGCGTACCGCGCTGACCAGGAACGCGCCCTGCGTGCGGAAGTCGTGCAAGGCGACGTCGCGCCACGTGGCCGGCACCGCGGGGAAGATCCGGATCGTGTCGCCCCAGCTCTGGCACAGCATGTCGTGAATCGACTGCGCGGCGGACAACGGCGTTTCGATGACCGGGCCCGCTTCGTAGTACATCGTGTTGGGCTGCGCGAACCGCGTGACGAACTCGCGCAGATGCTTCAACGCGTCGTCTCCGCGTCCCAGCGCCGCGGAAAGCGAGGCAGCGCCGGTGAAGCTGAAGCCACGCAAGGCTCCTTCGAAGCTGATCCAATGCGCCAGCGACTTCGAGATCAGCTCCGCCTGCGTGGGATCGTCCACGTTCAGCAGGTACAGCGGATACGCCGCGAGGAGATGCGAGTAGTGGCGATGGGATTTGGCGAACGGGACGCCGGTGCCGACCATCAGGCCGTTTTCGTCGACAGGGAAGGCGACGAGCTTGTCGAGTACTTCGCGCCACTTCGGCGCCAGCGGATCGTCGATCCGCAAGGTCCTCGCGGCGTCGAGAAGTGTGCGGCAGCTCCACTGGATCAGCGCGAGGTCGTAGTGGCAGTCGGGCGCGCGGCCGTACTCCGGCGAGAACGTCGGCGGCAGGTGCAGGCGGCCGTCGGCGCCGGGCTTCAAAAAGTGCGAGTAGTAGTTCATCGCCTTGCGCAGCACCGGGAACAGGACGTCACGCAGGATCCCGGCGTCCATCGTGTGGCGATAGCTCAGCCAGACGTTGTGCAGGAGCCACGGCAGGTCACCGACCTCGGCGTCCGCGTCCGGCCCCGGCACGCCGACGAATCCGGCGTCCGCGAACCGCGCGTCGGCGCTGCGCCGCAGCCCCATCGAGTCGGCTCGGTACTCGGGCCGCAGGCCGTCGACGAGGACCTGCTGATTCTCGGCGATCGTGCGCGGGATCGGGTCGAGTTCGAGATGGTTCGAGCCGTGCACCGGCCAGTATTCGAGCTGGGCGTTGAGGTTGTACCAGACCGACGGCCACGGCGTCGGCTCCAGCCAAGGACCGGTGGTCGCCATGATCGGCGCTTCGGCGCGGGCGGCGGAGGCCAGTTTGTACAGCTGGATCCAGTAGAAGCTCTGCAGCCTGGCGTCCGGAATGGACAGAAAGCTCCGCCGGTGGAACGCGTGCCACCAGCGCCGGTGCAGCCCCGCCAGCGCGTCCACCGTGGACGCTCCCGCGACGACGGACCGCACCCGCCCCTCGGCCTCCGTACCCGGATGACTGTGTGACGTCGAAAGAACGAGCGACTTGCCGCCGTGCCCGGCCCGGCGCGTCCGGTACGCCGTCGCGTTCTGCCCGCCCGCCACGAGCGGCTGGACGACCACGGTGGTGTCGCCCTCGGCGCGGGTCACGGGCGGCGGGTTGGGCTCGAAACCCTTCGGCGGCTGCTCGCGGACGATACGCGGGCTCACCGCCGGGACCGGCGCGAAAGTGAGACCGAAGCCTCGTTCCCCCGCGCTCGGTGCGACGTCCACCACGAACAAATCACGCGAACTGTGCACGAACGCCCGGATTTCGAGCGTGCCCTTGTCGGTCGTCACCGTGCCGGTGAGCTCGGCGTTCCAGAGGTCCAGCCGTAGCCGGGCGCCGGTGAGTTCACCCACTGGTGTGAGCAGGACCTTCCCGATCGGGAGCCGCGCGACCCCCCATTCGTTACCGAAGGCGGGCCGGTGGTCCTGGGATTCGCTGTGGTCGACGGTGAATTTGAGCGCGTCCTGGTCTCGGTAGACCTGCACACCCACGAAGCCGTTGCCCAGGAACGGCCCCTCGTACCAGGTACGCGGCAGCCGTTCCCAGCGCGGATCCTGGCCGGCGAGGAATCGTGACCAGTCCGCGTCCGTGCTCATCCCGTGGCATCCGGCGAGCGATTCGCCGGTGTCCACAGAGGTCTCGACGCTCTCAGCGGCCTCGGCGGCCGTCGCGGGAAGTGCCCCGAGAAGGAGCCCGGCAGCGGTGCCGCCGAGCAGGTCGCGTCGCGGGAAACCAGCGGACTGGCCCATGATCACCCCATCGTGAACTCGGCCGAATGATCGGATGTCTGACGGAGTGAACGTAAGATATGACATATAACTCGTCAAGAAATCGCCGGATTGACAACTCATTCGGCCGAGCCTGGCGGACGCGCTGAAGGTGTACCACTCAGAGAGATCCGATGTTCACTGGCTCGAAGGCCGCGGATCAGGGCCGAGGGGTCGAATCGGGGCCGATCCGGCGGCGCCACCCGCGACACGGCGTGATGTCTGGTCCATCACACAGACGAACCCGGAGGTGAGCCCTCCGTGAGGTCCGGGTCTAGCATCTTTTTCATCCACGCTCGATGACCATGATCTCGGCACCGTCGCCGGAGCCGTCCCCAGGTGGGCGACCCGGCGCAGGCGCGGAAACCAGCGGTCAGCGGGCCCAAGCCATGACGTTGGAGGCCGTTCACCGATGTCCACCACGGCTAGCACCGCCACCGAGGCGGCCGCGAGCGATCGGTCGGGTGCCTCACGCCGGCAAGGGACCTTCTACCGGGGCGACCCCGGTATGTGGTCCTGGGTGCTGCACCGCATCACCGGCGTGCTGACATTCTTCTTCCTCTTCGTGCACGTGCTCGACACCGCGCTCGTGCGTGTGTCGCCCGACACGTACAACGAGGTCATCGAGACCTACAAGACCCCGATAGTCAACCTTCTCGAGGTCGGCCTCGTCGGCGCCGTGCTCTTCCACGCGCTCAACGGCATCCGGGTCATGCTGGTCGACTTCTGGGAGAAGGGACCGAAGTTCCAGAAGCCGATGCTCTGGACGATCCTGGCCATCTGGGTCGTGGTGATGATTCCCGGTGCCTTCTTCATGGTGAAGCGCACCGTCGAGATTATGTTCGGGGGGCACTGACCATGGCATCCGAAGTTCTCGCGCTCGACAAGCCGCGCTCCCCGAAGCGCCCTGCCGCCCGCCGCAGCAATTTCGAGCTCTACAGCTGGCTGTTCATGCGCATCTCGGGCCTCGCCCTGATCGTGCTGGTGCTCGGCCACCTGTTCATCATGAACATCCTCGACGGCGGCGTGCACCGCATCAACTGGGGCTTCGTCGCCGGCCGCTGGGCCTCGCCGTTCTGGCAGTTCTGGGACCTGTCGATGCTGTGGCTCGCCGAGATCCACGGCGGCAACGGGCTGCGGACGATCATCGACGACTACGCCCGCAAGGACAGCACCAGGTTCTGGCTGAAGATCGTGCTCTACGTCTCGATGGTGCTGATCCTCGCCGTCGGCACGATGGTGATCTTCACCTTCGATCCCGGTATCCCGGCCAACTGACACCCACCACACAGTGCTCGATTTCTGATAAGCGGAGCATCATATGCAGTTCCACAAGTACGACGTGGTGATCGTCGGCGCCGGAGGTGCCGGCATGCGCGCGGCCATCGAATCCGGCCAGCGCACGCGCACCGCGGTCCTCACCAAGCTCTACCCGACACGTTCGCACACCGGTGCGGCACAGGGCGGCATGTGCGCCGCGCTGGCGAACGTCGAAGAAGACAACTGGGAGTGGCACACCTTCGACACGATCAAGGGTGGCGACTACCTGGTCGACCAGGACGCCGCCGAGATCATGGCGAAGGAAGCCATCGACGCGGTCCTCGACCTGGAGAAGATGGGCCTGCCGTTCAACCGGACGCCCGAAGGCAAGATCGACCAGCGCCGCTTCGGCGGGCACACCCGTGACCACGGCAAGGCCGCGGTGCGCCGCGCCTGCTACGCCGCGGACCGCACCGGGCACATGATCCTGCAGACGCTGTACCAAAACTGCGTCAAGCACGGGACCGAGTTCTACAACGAGTTCTACGTACTCGACCTGGTGCTGACCCCGGACGAGAACGGCGACCCCGTCGCCTCCGGCGTCGTCGCCTACGAGCTGGCGACCGGCGAGCTGCACGTCTTCCAGGCGAAGTCGATCGTGTTCGCCACCGGCGGCGCGGGCAAGATCTTCAAGACGACGTCGAACGCGCACACCCTCACCGGTGACGGCCTCGGCATCATCTTCCGCAAGGGCCTGCCGCTGGAGGACATGGAGTTCTTCCAGTTCCACCCGACAGGTCTGGCCGGGCTCGGCATCCTCATCTCCGAGGCCGTGCGTGGTGAAGGCGGAATCCTCCGCAACGCCGACGGCGAGCGGTTCATGGAGCGCTACGCCCCCACCATCAAGGACCTCGCGCCGCGCGACATCGTCGCCCGCTCGATGGTGCAGGAAGTGCTGCAGGGCCGCGGTTGCGGGCCGAACAAGGACTACGTCGTCCTCGACGTCACGCACCTGCCGGAAGAGACGCTGAACGCGAAACTCCCGGACATCATGGAGTTCTCCCGGACCTACCTCGGCGTCGACCCGGTGACGGAGCCGGTGCCGGTGTTCCCGACCTGCCACTACGTGATGGGCGGAATCCCGACGAACATCCACGGTGAAGCCTTGCGGGACAACGAGAACGTCATCCCCGGCCTGTACGCCGCGGGTGAGGTCGCGTGTGTTTCCGTGCACGGCTCGAACCGGCTCGGCACCAACTCGCTGCTCGACATCAACGTCTTCGGGCGTCGCGCCGGCATCGCCGCCGCCGAGTACGCGCTGGCGCACGACTACGTCGAACTGCCGGAGAACCCGACCACCATCGTCGAAGAGCAGCTGTCGCTGCTGCTGTCGGAGCACGGTGACGAACGCGTCGCCGACATCCGCACCGAGCTGCAGAAGACCATGGACTCGCACGCTTCGGTGTACCGCACGGAGGACACGCTGAAGCAGGCGCTGACCGACGTGCAGGCGCTGAAGGAGCGGTACGGCCGGATCACCGTGTCGGACAAGGGGAAGCGGTACAACACCGACGTCCTCGAAGCCATCGAGCTGGGCTTCCTGCTCGAACTCGCCGAGGTGCTCGTCGTCGGCGCCCTGGCGCGCAAGGAATCCCGCGGCGGGCACGCACGCGAGGACTACCCGGACCGCGACGACACGAACTTCATGCGGCACACCATGGCCTACAAACAGGATTCCGGGCTGTCCTCCGACATCCGACTGGACTACAAGCCGGTGACCTTCACCCGCTACGAACCGATGGAGCGGAAGTACTGATGACCACGGCCACCCCCGAGAAGTCGGAGGCCGTGTCCTCCGACCACACGCCGATCACCGTCACGCTGAAGATCCTCCGGTTCAACCCCGAGATCGACAACGAGCCGCACTGGGAGTCCTACGACGTCCCGGCGCAGCGCACCGACCGCCTGCTGAACCTGCTGTTCTACGTGAAGGACTACATCGACGGGACGTTCTCGTTCCGCCGTTCGTGCGCGCACGGCGTCTGCGGGTCCGACGCGATGCAGATCAACGGCATCAACCGATTGGCGTGCAAGGTCCTGATGAAGGACCTGCTGTCGCAGGACGGCAAAAAGACGACCATCACCATCGCGCCGATCAAGGGCCTGACGACGCTCAAGGACCTCTACGTCGACATGGACCCGTTCTTCGAGGCGTACCGTGCGGTGAAGCCGTACCTGATCGCCTACGGGAACGAGCCCACACGCGAGCGGATCCAGTCGCAGGCCGACCGCGACCGGTTCGACGACACGACCAAGTGCATCCTGTGCGCCTGCTGCACTTCCTCGTGCCCGGTGTACTGGAACGACGGCTCGTACTTCGGCCCGGCCGCGATCGTCAACGCGCACCGCTTCATCTTCGACTCGCGTGACGAAGGCGCCGAAGAGCGTCTCGACATCCTGAACGACTCCGAAGGCGTCTGGCGCTGCCGGACGACGTTCAACTGCACCGACGCCTGCCCGCGTGGCATCCAGGTGACGAAGGCGATCCAGGAAGTCAAACGCGCCCTGCTCTTCAAGCGCGTCTAATCCTCCTGCGACCCAAGTACATGAAGGCCCCCTTCCTTGCGCCTAGGGCATCTCCGAAGGCTGCGAGTCCAGTCCTGCCCTTGGCTTCGACCAGCCACCGCGGGTGAAGTCCGGTACCGCGACC
This sequence comes from Amycolatopsis sp. NPDC051071, assembly GCF_040682875.1. NCBI lineage: Bacteria > Bacillati > Actinomycetota > Actinomycetes > Pseudonocardiales > Pseudonocardiaceae > Amycolatopsis > Amycolatopsis sp. NPDC051071. The sequence goes on from NZ_JBFBBY010000164.1 coordinate 15,880, forward strand.
GGTTTCCCGCCG
>NZ_JBFBBY010000165.1:0-15685 GCF_040682875.1 Amycolatopsis sp. NPDC051071
ACCACACCACCGAACAGACACTCACCACCGCCGCACCATGGACCTCACCCTGGCTACCCAAGAATTACGGACAAGACTTCTGGCCAGGCGCTTAGTTGCGGTAGTTGCGCGTGCAAGGACCGCAACTAGAGGACTAAACGCAGGTAGTTGTTGCCTTGCGCCCAGGTAGTCGCCCGCGGCCAGGAGCCCGTCCGGTGTAAGGCAGGATGGGCCGGGACCGTTCACCCGATCGAGGGAACCGATGTTCACCACGCGTGCCCGCCAAGCCTCTGTTCTCGTTGGCGTCGCCGTGCTGCTCGCCGCGTGCAGTGGGACTCCCGAGCAGCAGCCCCCGGCCGCCTCCGATGCCCCGCCCGCGTCGGCGAGCCAGGCACCGGCCGGGTCGTTCACCGTGGTCGCGACCGGTGACGTGCTGATCCACCCGGCGCTGACCGATCAGGCGAAGGAAGACGGCAAGGGGAAGATCGACTACCGGCCGCTGCTCGCCGGGATCAAACCGCTGATTTCGGGGGCGGACCTCGGCATCTGCCATCTGGAGACCCCGCTCGCGCCGAAGGGTGGCCCGTACAGCGGGTACCCGTCGTTCAGCGCGCCGCCCGAGATCGTCGACGCGCTCAAGGACACCGGGTACGACAACTGTTCGACGGCGTCCAACCACACGATCGACCAGGGTGCGGAAGGGGCGACTCGGACACTCGACGCGCTCGACGAGGCCGGGATCAAGCACACCGGTTCGGCGCGTTCGGCGGAAGAGGCGGAGAAGCCGCTGATCGTCGACGTCAACGGGGTCAAGGTCGCCCAGATCTCCTACGCCTACGGGTTCAACGGCATCAAGGTGCCTGCCGGGAAACCCTGGCTGGTCAACCAGATCGAGGCCGAAGACGTGATCGCCGCGGCCAAGGCGGCGCGCAAGGCCGGGGCGCAGATCGTCCTCGCGAGCCTGCACTGGGGCACCGAGTACCAGCACGAACCGAACGCGGATCAGCGCACGCTGGCGAAGAAACTACTCGGCGACGACTCGATCGACCTGATCATCGGCCACCACGCGCATGTCGTGCAGCCCTTCGAGCAAATCAACGGCAAGTGGGTCGCGTACGGCCTAGGCAACAGCGTCGCCCGGCATTCGGAGCCGAAAGGCTCGACCGAACAGGGCGCCGCCGCGCGGTTCCGGTTCGTGCGCGACGGCGAACGCTGGAAGGTCGACAAGGCCGAGTACGTCCCGACCCTGGTCGATCTCGGCCCGCCGATCCGGCTGCTCGACCTGACCGCCGGGCAAAGCGGGCACGCCGACGCGATCAAGGCCACCGACGAGGTGGTCCTCAGCCGCGGTGCCGGTGACCAGGGCCTGACCCGCCCCGGCCGCTGAATCCTTAAGCCTCGACCAGAACATGAGTGGGCCGGGCCCTTCCACCGGCCCGGGCCACCCATGCCCCCTCCGCGCCCGCCATCAATACCGTCGCCGCACCACCAGTTTCGCGAGGGCCGCGAGCTCGGCGCCTGGGCGGGGCACCGGATTCGCGACGGCGAGGTGGTGCAATGCGCCGGTCAGGAGCGCGTCGGCCTGCTCCTGGCTCCACGCCCGGCCGCCCGCCCGTTCCACCAGCGCCGCCGCGTGGGGCAGCTCCGCGGCGTCGAGGGTTTCCTTGCGGTACAAGACGTCCAGTTCTCGTCCGGCGTCGGTCCCGGAGTGGAGCGCGGCCACCACCGGCAGAGACTTCTTCCGGTTCGAGAGATCCGAGTGGACCGGTTTCCCGGTCACTGCCGGATCACCCCAGATCCCGAGTAGATCGTCGATATGCTGGAACGCCAGCCCGAGTGCCCTCCCGTACTCGGTCAGCCGGTCGATTTGATCCTCTCTCGCCTCCCCGGCGATCGCCCCGAGCGTGCACGACGCCCCGAGTAACGCGCCGGTCTTGCCTTCGGCCATCCGTACGCATTCGGTGGTGCCGACGTCCCCGCGTTCTTCGAATTTCAGATCCGCGCTCTGCCCTTCGAGCAGGTCGATCACGGCGGTGCTGAGCACCCGCAACGCGGTCTGCCCGAACGGCGAAAGCACCTCGAACGCCTGTGACAGCAGGGCGTCCCCGGCGAGGATCGCGGCGCCGGTGCCGAAGACGGTCCAGGCCGTCGGACGATGCCGCCGCGTGGTGTCGCGGTCCATCACGTCGTCGTGCAGCAGTGAGAAGTTGTGCACCATCTCCACCGCGACCCCCACCGGGACGGCGACTTCGGCGTCACCGCCGACGGCCTCGGCGGCCAGCAGGGCGAGTGCGGGCCGCAACGCCTTGCCACCGTCCGAAGTGGACGCCCGGCCGTGCTCGTCCCACCAGCCGAAGTGGTAGCCGGCGATCAACCGCATCGACTCCGGCAGTTTCCCGACGGCGTCCCGCAGCGCCGGGTCGAGCAGATTCCGGCTCCACGTCAGTACTTCGCCGGCGGGCCGGGCACCGGTGCCGGTGTCGATGGTGGTCAACGGACTCCCTCTCAGCCTTCACGCCCGAGTTCGGCGTTTTCCGGTATTTTCCAGCGCGGGTCCGCGTCAGGAGGATCGAGCCGGTATTTCCGCCCTGGTGAACTGCTGTTTCGTCAATTCGCGGGTACCCACTCGAATGGGCAGGCGTGAAACTGAACATAGCAAGCGGGAATGCCGGTACAAACACTCGAACGGGTCGCCCTCCGCATTCACCTGTTTGCCGGATTGGCCCGACGGACGTTCCCGCTACGGCCGTTCAGGCGACAACTTGCGAGGCATGTCGGTATACGGCCACGTCAGTGACGTCCCGTGGCTGCTCCTCACTCGGTCGTGAAGCCGTGTTCCCGGTGTGGTGACGGCCCTTTCCTGCCCGTGTCGGAAATCGTTTCGCGGTATGAGAAATTGGGCCGAGCCGGTGATGATCGACTTTCTTTTTTCCGCCGCTAGCATGAATTGATTCAACGGGGGTGTTCGCGGCACCGAACGGTGAACTAGTTTCAGCAGTCTTCACGGGGTAAGGAGTCGAATGGGCATTTACCTGACCGGCATCGCCTGGGTCGTCGGCGCGGCCGTCGTCGCGGGGTTTGTTGGCTACCTCGTCCGCAGGTTCGGCTGGGACGAAGGGCGGCCCGACAACAACGACGCCGCCGGCCAAGTGTTCACCATCGTCGGCGGGCTGCACGCCGTACTGGTCGCGTTCATCCTCATCTCCCTGTTCGACTCCACGAGCGCGGCGCGGGAAGGGGCCTATCGCGAGGCGGACAGCCTGGTCGCCGCCGTCTGGGCCGCGGATTCCCTCGGTCCGGAGGTCAAGGACGAGGTCCGGAAGCTGAGCGCCGAGTACATGATCACCGTCGAGCAGCAGGAGTGGCCGCTGATGGCCGAGGGTGGCGAGACCGTCCCCGACACCGGCTGGACCCAGCTCGACCAGCTGCGCAAGGCGGTGGACAAGGCCGCCACGGACGACGACTGGGTCCGTGAACGCAAGACCGAGGCGACCACCCAGCTCTGGCAGGTCTACGAGGCGAGGCAGGATCGGCTCAGCGCCGTCGAGGGCGGCAAGGTCGGCGGCGTCGTCTGGTTCGCGCTCATTCTCGGCAGCCTCATTTCGGTGCTGCTGCCCAACCTGTTCGGCGGCACCCGGCTGGCCGCGCATCTGGTCATCGTCTCCACCCTGGCCGGCACGATCACCCTGTTGTTGTTCGCGATCTACCAGCTGCAGAACCCGTTCGGCGGCGGCGTGCGGATCCCGCCCGACGCGTTCACCGCCGCGCGGGCAAGGATCGCCTGATCCCGTGGAGACCGTGACGCGGGCAGCGGCGACGGTGGCCGTCGCCGGGCTGGTCGGCGCGTCGGCGCTGCTGGCCCCGATGGCCGCGCTCGCCGCCGAGACCTGCCTGGTGGTGCAGGCCGAAACCGGGTCGTACGGGAAGTCGAAGCTGCGCTGGATCGACGTGGGTTCGGGCACCACCTCGCGGGTGACCGAGTCCGGGTACCGGCTCAACGCGCTGGGCTACTCCGCGACGCGGGATCTGGTCTACGGCGTCGCCGAAGGGATCGGCAAGGGTGCGCACGCCGTGACGATCGCCCGCGACGGGCGGACGGAGGACCTCGGGCCGATCACGCGGGCGGGGAACCGGCTTCCGGTGTGGAGCCCGGTCGCCGGGGTGACCGCCGGCGCGATCGGCGGGAATTCCTGGTACCTGCTCAGGAACGGCACTCTGTACACAGTGGACTTGACGCCGGGGGAGCGGTACCTGAGGGTGATCCGGACGGTGTTCCTGCGGCCGATCACCCGCGCCCACGACGTCAACGACTTCGCCTACCACAACGGACTGCTCTACGGCGTTGCCACGACCTGGCGCGGAAAAGGCGTCGTGGTCACCATCGACCCGGCGACCGGAAAGGTCTTCGAGGGCGACGATTCGCGATTCCCGCCCGCCGACGTCTACGGTTCGGTGGTACTCGCCCGGGACGGCTCCCTGTACGCCACCGCGAACCGGATCGGCGGGCGCAGCGTGCTCTACCGGCTCGACCGCGCCGGCCGGGTGACCGAGGTGCGCTCGGGCCCGCCGCTGGCGGGTTCGGACGCCGCGGGCTGCCTCACCGCGCCCAAGGCCCCCGAACCGCCGAAACCGGAACCACCCAAGCCGACACCCACTCCGACACCGACTCCTTCGCGTACTCCCACACCGAGTCCGACGCCTACGCCCACTCCGACGTCCCCGAGTCCGACGCCCAGCCCGACCCCGACCCCGACCCCGACGCCTACGCCGTCGCCGAGTCCGACCTCGGCGCCCGCGGTGGTCCCGCCTCGGGTGACGCCCACTCCCACGGTCCCGAAGCCGACGCGCAAGGTGGCGCCGACCCAGGTCCGTGAGTCGGCGGCGGAAATCGATCCGCACAAGCGGACGAAGGAGAAACGCCGGTGGGGACTGACCGCGTTGATCCTGATCCTCGGCGGCGGGGCCGCGGCGGGTGCCGTCCGGCGAGCCCGGTGAGTCAGTACTTGAACTGGTCCACGTTCTCGCGGGTGATCAGCAGCGGGTCACCCAGCAGCACGGTCTTCGTGGCCTCGTCGTACTTGATCGCCGGGAGTTCGAGGTTGACCTTGTTCGTCGGGCCGAGTTGTTTACCCTCGGCGACCTGCTTACCCGCCCACGCGGTGAGGTAGCCGAGCGACTCGACGTTCCACAGCACCGAAAGGGACGCGGAGCCGTCGAGCAGATACGGCTTGATGACCTGCGGTGTCCCGACGCCGACGGTGAACACGTTCCCGATCTTCTGCTGCGAGCGGACCGCCTCGGCGACCCCGGGTGCGGACGTCGTGCACTCGCCGACCAGGCCGGTGAGGTCCGGGTACTTGGTCATCAGGCCCTTGGCCAGCGCGGTGGCGTTGCCCTTGTCTTCGCCCGCGTAGACCGTCTCGACCAGCTGGGCCCGGGGATACCGGATGGAGGTATAGGAGCGCTGGACGGCGATCCACGCGTTGAGGTTCTCGGCGGTCTCGCCACAGGAGACGATCGCGTACTTGCCCGCGCCACCCATCTTCTTCATCAGCGCGTCGGTGAGTGCCCTGCCGATGCCGTCGGGGGTCGCCTGGTTGACGAAGAGCTCGCGATCGCTGCCCGGCGCGTCGGTGTCCGAAGTGATCACGCGGACGCCCTTGGTCCTTGCCTCGCTGATCACCGGCGCCATCGCCTTGGGGTCGTTCGGGGCGATCGCGATCACGTCGACCCGCTGGTCAACGAGGCCACGCACGATCGAAGCCTGCGCCGCGGGGTCCACCGTGGCCGGTCCGGTCGAGGTCCATTCGACACCGAGCTGCTTGGCCGCGGCGTTCCCGCCGGTGTTCATCGCTTCGAAGTACGGGATGCCGGCGACCTTCGGCACGAACGCGATCCGGATCGGCTTGGCAGGCACTCCCGCCGCTTCCTTGCCGTCGCAGCCGGTCAGCCCGGCGGCCGCGCCCAAAACGAGCGCGGCGGCCACAACGAGCGTCTTCGTCGGCCCTCGCATCTCCACCCCATAGTCACGGAACTACCTGAATCAAGCCGATCGGGTCTGCGCGCGGTGGAGACCTCCGGCGAAACTAAGGTCTTTGGTTACCCCGGTCAACCGGATGAGCGCAAAGGGTTACGGAAGTGAGTTCATCGACCTGGCCCGATTACCGGTTCGGCCTATCGGCGTAACGGTCTGCTACCGAAGAGGCGCGGATCACTCGGCCAAAGATACGGGTGGGGGGTATATTGGCCCGCATGAACGAGACAAGGCATGGAGCGAGCTGGTCGATGGCGGCGTCGGCGACCCTGCACTGCCTCACCGGCTGTGCGATCGGTGAGGTACTCGGCATGGTGATCGGCACGGCGTTCGGCCTGCACAACGCGGCGACGATCGTCCTTTCCATCGCGCTGGCGTTCGTCTTCGGTTACGCGCTGACGATGCGTGGCGTGCTCAAGTCGGGTCTCGCGTTCGGCGCCGCGCTCAAGGTGGCGCTGGCCGCCGACACCGTGTCGATCGCGGTCATGGAGCTCGTCGACAACGGGGTCATGGTGGTGGTGCCGGGTGCCATGGACGCCGGGCTCGGGAGCCTGCTGTTCTGGGGTGCGCTGGCGTTCTCGCTCGCCATCGCGTTCGTGCTGACGGTGCCGGTGAACAAAGGGATGATCGGGCGCGGCCTCGGGCACGCGAAGGTCCACGCGCACCACGCGCACTGAGTCCCGGGGAGGCGAAGGGAGCGTTCGCCGCGGGTGATGCGGGGAAAGCTCCCTTCGGCTCTACGCGGGCGGCCGGATCGCCAGCGCGTGGTTGAACACGTCGCGGGGATCCCAGCGTGCCTTGATCTTCTGCAGCCGCGGGTAGTTTCCCTTGTAGTACAAGGTGGACCACGGGATCCCGGAGGTGTTGATGGCCGGGTCCGCCAGATCGTTGTCCGGGTAGTTGATGTAGGCGCCGTCCCTCGGGTCGGGAACCCCGCCGGTCTCGGCGTACACGTTCCGGTAGAACTCCCGGATCCACGCGTCGTGAATCGCGTCCTTCGCGGGGTCGTCCCATGCCGAGACGTAGGTCAGCTTGATCACCGCGTCCCTGGTGGCGAAGGCGGTGGCCGCCGGGTCCACGGCGTTGATCCGGCCGCCGTAGCTCGCCAGGCCGACCGACCCGTTGAGCAGGCTTCCGTCATGCGGAGCGGCGAGCTGGCGATAGATGGCCCGGATCTGGTTCGCGGTGAAGCCCGCCCGCAGATAGCCGGATTTGGCCCGGAGCCGGAACGGCTTCGAGTCCGGCGACCCCGCCAAAGCCGTCGCCAGATACGGCTTGCGTGCTCTGACCAGGTTCTTCGGCGTGCCGACGCCTTCACTGAGCTTGGCGAGGTAGTCGTCGAGGAGGTGTTCGGCATTCGGGCCGAAAGCCTGGCCGAGGGTGAGATGCCGTCCGGCGTCGCGGGTGTGCAGGATCAGCTCGCAGTACAGCTGGGTGCCCGGCGCGCCCGGGGCGCTGTTCGCCTCGATCCACCGGCTGTGGTTGTCCATCAGCCGGGCGAAGGTCTTCTCGTCCATCCCCTCCGACGGCCACTCGCAGCTGAAGTCCAATGTGGACTCCGGCGCCCTCGGCAGCAGCCGGGTGGGATCCGTGCCCGTGGCACCCGGGGTCTTCAGCCAGTATTTGGTGACAATGCCGAAATTGCCACCCGCGCCGCCGGTGTGCGCCCACCACAGGTCGTGGTGGGGATCGGCCTCGTCGCGGGTCGCCACGACGGTGCGGACCTCGCCCGACTTGCCGACCACCACCACTTCGACGGCCTCGACGTAATCGACCGTGAGCCCGTGGATGCGGGACAACACGCCGTAACCGCCACCGCAGATATGCCCGCCGACGCCGACCCGGGGGCACCAGCCTGCCGGGATGGTCACGCCCCAGCCGAGGAACAGCCGCCGGTAGACGTCATCGCCGAGCAGTGCCCCGCCCTCGATCGCGAAGGCGCCGCGCTGGCGGTCGAAATACACCTGGCGCATACCGGACAGATCGATGATCGCGCGGACCGCGGGATTGTCCACGAAATCCGACAGGCAGTGCCCGCCGCTGCGCACCGCCACCTTCTTTCCGGCCCGCACCGCGTCCCGGAGCGCCTGCTCGACCTGTTCGGCCGAGCCCACGACGCAGACGTAGTCCGGTTTCGCCACATAGCGTTTGTGGCCACGCCGGACCAGATCCTGGTACCGCAGGTCTTCCGGGCCGACCACCACCGGCCCCAGCGGGGGAACGCACTCACCCCCGGCTTCGGCCGTCACCGCCGAGGGAGCGCCGATTCCCTGTGCGGTGGCCAAACCGGCGACGGTCAACCCGGCGCCGCGCAGCATCGTCCGTCGATTCAACCCTGACATCTGTTCGTCCTCCCCAGTCGGACAGCCAGATCATCGCGTGAACAGATGATCTGTTTCACAGATTTAGGCTACACACGACGCGGGGCGGGCGCTACACACTCGAAAGGTCGTGAGTGATTTGGGTCGTTCTGACGAAGGGTGTTTTAGGTACCTACGGCGGGTGAGCTGGGTAGCGGCCGGTCCTTGGCGGACTCTTTGAGGGACCCCAGAGTCCCTCAAGGCGCGTGAAGGACCCCTTCCCTCGGCTCAGCCGAGCAAACTCGACCTTCACACCTTCCCCCAGTACAGGAAGGCCCCCTTCCCTGCGCTAGGCGCAAGGAAGGGGGCCTTCCTGTACTTCACGCGAGCAACACACGTAAGTCCTCACGAGCGGGCTCGCTCTAACGACCCACAACACTCACGAGATCCTGCCCACTCGGTACCGGCGCCCGTTGCTCGCCTCAAGTACACGAAGGCCCCCTTCCTTGCGCCTAGGTACAGCAAGGGGGCCTTCACGTACCTAGGCAAGGAGATCTTCACCGACCTGACCCACGCACGATCAGCCCCGCGCAGCCAAATCCAGTAGGAACTCAAGACACTCTTGGCCCTAACGACCCAAATCACTCACGACCCCGCTGTCCGTGTCAGACACGCCCTAGCACTTCGGTGCGACAGGCAGATCCGATCCGGTTTTCAGGTAGGTGTCGGAGACGTAATGCCCGGGGCCGATCCGGTCCCAGATATTGCTGGTGCCGAACGTGCCGGTGACGGTCTCGCCCTCGACGTAGCATTCGATGTTGACCTTCGCGTAGTTCGCCGCGAGACCCTTGGCCGACGCCGTGGTGCTCGCCGAAGACCGCACGTTCATCGGGTCGCCGGCGGTGCTGACCACGCCGGTCGGGCCGGAGCCGGTCCACAGGTAGGAGACGTTGACCCAGCCGTTGTCGGACATCTTCAGGCCGTCCCAGAAGGTGCCGTCCGCGAGGTCGATCCCCGCCGGGTTGGCGGGTTTGCGGCCGAACTCGTCCTTGCCGCCGTTGTAGCCGTCCTGGTACGCGGCCTGCGCTTCGGGCTTGCCCTGCGGCAGGTTCTTCCACATCTGGCGGGTGGCCGACGGGTTCCAGTAGTCGTCCTTGGTGTTCCACGGGCCGACGTCCCACACCGGCGCGTACTCGCAGCGGCTGTTGTCGGTCCGGCAGACGCGGACGGTGTAGTTACCGGTGTTCTTGGCCGCCAGGCCGCGGCCCGAGGGCAGTGCGACGAAGTGATCGCGGGACTTGATCACGTGCCCGTTGGCGGTGGTGCCGCCGGTGAGACCTTCACGGGTGCCGAAGACCTTGTAGGTCAATGAGGCGGCGGCCGCGCCGATCGCGTTCGCCTGCGGGCCGAGTTCGCCCTTGAGCGTGACGTCGCGGACCTTCGCGGTCACGCCGTCGTCCGTGGTGCGCAGTCCGATGCGGACCTGCACCGTGGTGACCGAAGTGGACAGCTGGGCGGCGCCGTCCTCGATGGGTGTCCACTCCGTCCAGTCGTTGGCGTTGAGCTTCCCCCGGACGTCGACCTCGACGGCGGTGCCCTTCGGTGCGTCGGCGGCCACCTTGGCGCTGACGCGGTTCACCGGCTTCCCGAGGTTCTGTTCGGCCAGCAGCAGGTAACCCTGGCTGCCGATGGAGTCCGGTTTTCTGTGCCAGGCGGCGTTTTCGAGACTGAGCACGCCGCCGTCGCTACGGACGTTGACGTCATCGTCGTCCACAGTGGACAGGTCGGCGCGCCAGCTTCCTTCTGGCGCCGCGTTCGCGGGGCCGGCGGCCAGCGCGGTGACCGCCCCCATGGCCAGCACGGCCGCCATTACTCGGCGGGCCTTCACGGTCCGGACCATTCCGGTCTCCCTTCGAGCACTCTCGGTTGCTACGAAGGGAGCTTCGCCGGACCTTGTACACGATCGATACAAACGCACGGACTTCTGGGACTTAGGCGGAAGCTGGCTTCCCGTAGGACGCTTCGGCCGATTCCTGCAAGCGTGAAGCGAGCGCGGATTCCTGTGGCCGCGCCGAGAGTTCCCGCCACAACGCCAGCGCGCGTTCCGAGTACGTCCGCGACCGCTCCGGCTGGCTCAGTGCCTCGTGCAGTTCCCCGAGCAACTGCGACACCTCCGCCTCGGACCGCCGGTCGCCGTTGCGCCGGTGCACGCTCAGCGAGTTGACCAGCAGCAGTTGCGCGTGTGCCAGATCCCCGCTGTGCAGATAGAGCTCGCCGAGATTCTGGTTCGCGTAGCCGACGCAATGGTCGTCGCCGAGTTCGTTGAAGATCGCGATCGCCCGGTCGACCCGCTCCCGCGCGACGGCGAGGTTGCCCTGATGCTGCCGCAGCATCGCGAGCCGCTTCAGCGCGTGTGCCTCCCGGTGCCGGTCACCGATCGCGGCGGACTGTTCGAGTGCCTCGGTGAACCAGCGTTCCGCTTCGGCGAACCGGTGCCGTGCCAGCCACACCGCGCCGATCGCGATCCGCGCGACGGCCTCGCCGTGCGGATCACCGGCTGCGGAGAACTGGTCCAGTGCCGCGTGACAGTGCTCCAGCGCGACGGCGACGTCACCTTTGATCCGCAGCACGGTGCCGAGCCCGGCCAAGGCGATCGCCGCGCCCCGCGGGTCGCCGATCTTGTCGAACAGCAGTTGCGACTGCTCGAACGAGACCAGCGCTTCGGCGTAGCTGTCCTGGTACAGCTGGATCTGCCCGAGGTTGCGCTGGATGATCGCCTCCCCTCGGATCTCGCCGGACCGGCGGGCGGCGGCCAGCGCCACGGCATGCGTATGCAGCCAGTCGTCCTGGTGCCCGCGCTGGTCGAAGTACGGCGCGAGCGCGGCGGCGAGGCGCCAGGCCAGCGCGTCGAAGCCGAGTTCGGCGGCCAGCGAGACGGCGGCGACGCAGGTGTGCCGTTCGGCGGCGAACCACGCGGCCGGATCCTCCACCAGCTGCCCGGTCCCCGGTGGGAGACCCGGCTGCACGGCCGTGTCGTCCCGGTAGAGCCCGTAGAAATGGATCGGCAGCCTGCCTGCGGCTTCGAGCGCGAGCGCGAGATACCCCTCCAGTACCCGTTTCGTGGCATCGCGTGCCTTCCCCGGGACGTCCTGGGCGCGGAGTTCGACGGCGTAGCACCGCAGCAGGTCGTGCAGCCCGTAGCGGGGTTCACCGGTGCCGTCGGAACCGAGGAGTTCGACCAGATGGGCGTCCACCAGTACGTCCAGGACGTCATCGGCGTGAGGGCGGCCGAGCAGCGCCGCGACCACCCAGGCGGGGAACTGGACGGAGCCGAGCCCGCCGAGGCCGCGGAACGCGGTCGCCGCGGACATCGGCAGGAGGTCGTAGCTGAGGGTGACGCTGGCCCGGACGGCCAGATCCCCGACGCGGAGTTCGTCCAGTCTTCGTCTCTCGTCCCGCAGCCGGTCCGCGAGCACGCGCAGCGTCCAGCCCGGCCGATGGGTCAGCTTCGCCCCGGCGACCCGGATCGCCAGCGGGAGATACCCGCAGTGACGCAGGATCGCGGTCGCGCACTCCGGTTCGGCGGCGACCCGTTCCGCGCCGACGATGCCTTCGAGAAGTGCCGCGGCCTCGGCTTCGGGCAGGAGGTCGACGTCGACCGGCGTGGCCCCGGCCAGATCCGGCAGCCGTACCCGGCTGGTGACCAGCACCGCGCAGGAGCCCGCGCCCGGCAGGAGCGGCCGGACCTGTGCCGCGCTGCCCGCGTCGTCGAGGACGACGCACATCCGCGCCCCCGTCAGCCGGGATCGCAGCAGCGCCGCGCGTTCGGCGAGATCACGCGGCAGGCCCGCGTCGGGGACGCCCAGTGCGCGGAGCAACTCGGCGAGCACGGTCATCGGGGGCCGGGGCGAGGACGACGTCCCGGCGAGGTCCACGTGCAACTGGCCGTCGGGGAAGTCCTCCCGCACCGCGTGCGCGACCCGGACGGCGACCGAGGATTTGCCGACCCCCGGCGCCCCCGACAGCACCGCGATCGCGGGTTTCCCCTGCTCACGACGTTTGCGGAAGAGCTCGACGAGCTCGCCGACCACGACGTCGCGGCCGGTGAAGTCCGGCAGGTCCAGCGGCAGCTGGCAGACCGGCGCGGTCGGCCGTGTGACGGTTTCCGGGGAGCCTGACGGCGTGACGATCAGCGAGGCCCGTAGCTCCTTCAACCGCGAACCCGGTTCCGTGCCGAGTTCGTCGGCCAGTACCTTTTCGGCCGTTTCGTAGACCTCGATCGCGTCGGCGGTGCGGCCGTCGGCCCGCAACGCGACGATCAGCTGCTGCCAGAGTTCCTCACGCAGCGGATGTTCGGTGACCAGGCCACGCAGCTCGGCGACGGCTTCGCAGGGGCGGCCCAGTTCGATCCTGGCCCGCAGCCGGTGTTCCGAGACCGCGAGCCGCAATTCCGTCAGCCGGGCGACGGCCGCGCCCCAGCCGTGGTCGTGGGGGAGCCCTTCGAGGACTTCTCCGCGCCACAGCGCTTCGGCTTGATCCAGCAGGTCGAGTGCGGCTTCGGCCTCGCCGCGGCCGAGCGCGGCCTGCGCGCGGGCGGCCAGCTCGCCGAACATGATGTGATCGATCTCCGCCGGGCTCGCCTTGAGGATGTAGCCGGACGCCCGGCTGCCGATCCGTTCCCCTAGCGCGGGATCGCTGTCGGCAAGGCGTTTGCGGAGTGAATGGACGTAGGTGCGGATATTCGCCGCCGCCGAGCGGGGGGCCGACGAGGGCCACAGGACCTCGATCAGCAGCTCGGTGGAGACGACGACGTTGGGCTGGAGCAAGAGGGCAGCGAGGAGCAGGCGAGGTTTGGGGCCGCCGAGCGGCACCACCTGTCCGTCCACCGCCACTTCGAGCGGACCGAGAACGCGAAACCCGAGAATAGTCACCTAAACCGCCAATACGGCAGGAGCCCCATATCGGCCGATCGTATTGCCGCCCGGCCGTCGTTGGCTAGATCCATTCGCATGCATGTGCAGACGGTGGTTCCGGTTTGTACGGGATGTGTACGACGCCGGATGACGCTGGAAGCCATGAAACGTTCAAGTATCCGGCGAATCGCCGGTTTCTTCCTCGTGCTGGCGACCGCGGGTGCCCTTGGTCTCGCCGGTGCGACTCCCGCGCTGGCCGCGGGGACCGGGACCGTGAAGACCGCGGGTGACCCGCTGAATGTGCGCCGTGCCCCGAGTACCGGCTCGACGGCGGTGCGCACGGTGGCGAACGGGGCGACGGTGACCATCGACTGCCAGACGATCGGGACCGAGGTCACCGGTCCCTATGGCAAGACGACGTTATGGGACTACGTTCCCGCACTCGGCGGTTACATTTCGGACGGATATGTCTACACGGGCTCGGATCAGCGGATCGCGTCCGACTGCGGCGTCGGCTCCGGCAGCGCCGAATGTTCCACCGGTGTGTGCGCCGGCGAAGGACAGTTCCGTTCATCTGATGCTCATTTCCTGGTCTACGACAAGGACGCCGACGGCAAGTCCGCCGTGGTCGCCTACTGGCTGAAGGGCGGCGCGGGCCCGTTCTACGTCTGGGCGTCCGGCGGCAACGGCACACACGTCGACAAGGCCGTACCGGTCGCGAAGGGGTCGTGGGTCTACTACAAGGTCTGCGTCGCCAACGCTTCCGCGAATCCCGCCCTCGAAGCCTGCAGTGGCGGCATCACCGATTACGCCGCGTGAAATCCCTCCCCGTTCTTTCCCCACTTCGAAAGGTTGAATTCTCATGGGTCAGGTGAACCGGCGGGCGGTACTCCTCGGTGGAGCGGCGGTGTCCGCGGCGGCGTTGTCGTCGACGCTGCCGTCGTGGGCGAACGCGAGAACGATGGCGGCCGCCCCCGCCATCCGTGACCCGTTCCAGCTCGGCGTCGCCTCGGGCGACCCGCTGCCGGACAGCGTCGTACTCTGGACGCGGCTCGCACCCGCCCCGCTCAACCCCGACGGTTTCGGCGGCATGCCGGACGCTTCGTACACAGTGGACTGGGAGATCGCGAACGACCAGGCGTTCTCGTCGGTCGTCCAGAAGGGCACGGTGGACGCGGTCCGCGCTTCCGGGCACAGCGTGCACCTCGAACCGGCAGGCCTGCAGCCGGGCCGTGAGTACTTCTACCGGTTCAAGGCCGGTGGCTACCTCTCTCCGGTCGGCCGCACCCGGACGGCGCCCGCCGCCGGTGCCGCCGTCGATCAGCTGAAATACTGCTTCTCCTCGTGCCAGCACTGGGAGGAGGGCTGGTACCACTCGTACAAGGGAATGCTCGCCGACGACCCGGATCTGGTGCTCTTCCTCGGCGATTACATGTACGAGCGGAAGTCCGGCCGCGTCGCCGCCGAACGCAACCCGCGCAAACTGGCCTTCACCGAGGACGTGACGACGCTGGCGCAGTACCGCGCCCGGCACGCGCAGCACAAGACCGACGCCGACCTCCAGAACGCGCACGCGATGGCGCCGTGGCTCGTGGTCTTCGACGACCACGAGGTGATGAACAACTGGAACTCCACCACCAGCCCGGCGACGACGGCCCGCAAGGCCGCCGGCTTCCAGGCGTTCTACGAGAACATGCCGATCCGCTCCACGGCCAAGCCCAGCGGGGCGACGATCCGGCTGTACCGCCAGTTCGGCTGGGGCGACCTCGCCCGGTTCCACCTGCTCGACACGCGGCAGTACCGCAACGCGCAGGTGCCGGACCCCGCCGGTTCGGCGGGACCGGCGTGCACCGACATGCGGGCGACGTCACGCAGCATCCTCGGCACCGCGCAGGAAGCGTGGCTGCTGAAGGCACTGGAGACACATCCGGCGAAGTGGGACTTCCTGGGGCAGCAGGTCTTCTTCGCCACCCGGGACGGCGACGGCAACAAGGCGACCTGTGAAAGCCCCGACTCCTGGCAAGGTTACGAGGCTTCGCGCGACAGGATCGCGAAGGGCATCGTGGACCGCAAGGTGCCGAACCCGATCGTGCTGACCGGCGACGTCCACCGGCACTGGGCGGCCGACCTGAGGCGCGACTACTTCAACCACAGCGACCCGGTCTTCGGCTCGGAACTCGTGACGACTTCGGTGACGAGCAACAGCGACACCGCGACCGACCCGTCGTCGGCCTGGCTCTCGAACAACCCGCACATCAAGTACTGCCGGGGAAAGCGCGGCTACGTGCGGGTGACGGCGTCGCAGACGCAGATGCGTGCGGATTTCATGACCGTCTCGGACACCACCGAGCAGGACTTCTCGAAGGTGACCCTGGCCGCGGACCGCGGCTATGTCGTGGAAGCGGGAAAGCCGGGGCTGCAGAAGTCGTGAGTGATTTGGGTCGTTCTAACAACCCAAA
>NZ_JBFBBY010000166.1:0-15375 GCF_040682875.1 Amycolatopsis sp. NPDC051071
ATGGCCGCCGCCATCTGGCACAACTGGCACACCGACATGACCAGCAAACGATCACTGACCGCCTTCGATCACTAACACCAACTTCACGGAATCAACCATCTAGTCGCGTACGCGCCCGGGCGGATGTCCTGAAGGGACCCCTTGAGACGTTCACCGTCCTAAAGGGTCCCTTTATGACACCGGGCCGCCCTTACCCGCCCGCCCGCCCGCCCGTGACAGGGACTGCCGTACCGGACCGTGTGGATTCCGGCGCATCCAACGCGCCAAAACCCACACGGTCACCGACCGCACACGACCCACCCCACCTGCAACTGCTTCACGAAGTGACCCGCCGCGTTTAGTCCTCTAGTCGCGTACGCGCCCGGGCGGATGTCCTGAAGGCCCCCTTCCCTCGGCTGAGCCGAGGGAAGGGGGCCTTCACGCGCGTTCGACGACTAAGAGCCCATGCCCGCGCGCTCGAAGGCCAGGGTCGGGAGGTCGACGGCGTGGGCACCGCCGTCGGCCACGATGACCGAACCGGTGATGTAGGAGGACTCCGCCGAGCCGAGGAACCGCACGATCGACGCGATCTCCTCGGGCTCGGCGGGCCTGCGCAGCGGGACCTCGGCGGTGACACGGCGGTAGCCCTCGTCGTGCCCGCCGGAGAAGCCCGCCGCCTCGGCGAACTGGTCCATCTCACCGTCCGCCATCGGCGTGCGCACCCAACCCGGGCAGACCGCGTTCGCGCGGACGCCCTTCGGGCCGTAGTCGCGGGCGATCGAGCGGGTCAGCCCGATCAGCGCGTGCTTGGCGACGGTGTAGCCGGCGACGTTCGGGCCCGCGAACAGCCCGGCCAGCGACGACACGATCACCACCTGGCCACTGGTTTCGATCAGCGAGGGCAGCGTCGCCCGGCAGAACACGAAGGCACTCGACAGGTTCGAGCGCAGGGCGAGTTCCCATTCCTCGTCGCCGGTGTCGACCACCGAGGACAGGCCGTGGCCGCCCGCGTTGGCCACCACGACGTCCAGCCGCCCGAACTTGCCGACGATCTCCGCCACCGCGGTCTCAGCGGCCGCGCGTTCGCTGGCGTCGCAGGTGATGACGTGCGCGCCGGTCTCGGCGGCCACCTTCTCCAGCGGTTCGCGCCGCCGTCCGAGTACCACCACTTTGGCACCCTCGTCGGCGTACCGGCGGGCGACCGCCGCACCGATACCGGTACCGCCACCCGTGATCGCGACAACCTTGTTCACAGAAAAAGTCCTTTCTAAGCGGGAAAACCGGAGCGGGCCGAGACGCCGAAGTCGGCGAGCACGGCCTGGCCGTTGACCGTCCGCGAACGCGGGGAAGCCAGATGGAGCACCTGCCACGCGACGTCCTCAGGAGCCTGCACCGGGAACGCGGGATCGTCGAGCACGTCGCCGAGGTCGCCGCGTGCCATCGGGGTGTCGACCACCGACGGGCAGACGCAGTTCACCCGGACGCCGGGCAGGTCGACCGCGAGTGCCCTGGTCATCACGACCACAGCGCCCTTCGAGGCACCGTAGGGCACCATGCCGGGCGCGCTGGTGAACGCCGAGTCGCTGGCGAGCAGGACGACCGAACCGTGCGCCGCGGTGAGCCACGGCGCGGCGTGTTTGACCAGCAGGAACTGGCCGGTGACGTTGACCGCCAGGACCGCGGCGAAGTCGGCCGCGGACGTTTCGGTGACCGACGTCCCGACCGGCCCGGAGATCCCGGCGCAGCCGACGACGACGTCGAGCCCGCCGAACCGCCCTGCCACCGCGTCGATCGCGGCGGAGACCGAGCGCTCGTCGGTGACGTCGGCGTGCACCGCCAGGACGTCGCCGTCGAGAGCGGGTACCGGTGCCAGATCGAGAGCCGCGACCCGCGCGCCTTCGGCAAGGAACGCCCGGACGCAGGCAAGGCCGATACCGGACGCCGCGCCGGTCACCAGCACGACCTTGCCCGCGAGATCCAGTCGCATGGCGTCATCCTGCGGTCCGGGCCTCGGCGGGAGGTTGGCCGTCAGTGCATCCTTCTTGTCCGCGACCGCATGACGCCTTCGCGGTCTTTCCCCACGAGGGCGAACCCGCAAGACTGCGAAGCATGACCAGGCCGCATCCCTTGGACCCGCTGACCGCCGACGAACTCGCCGCGGGCCGCGCGATCCTGGCCGCCGAAGGCGTGCTGACCGACACCACGCGTTTTCCGGCGGTTTTGCCGGTGGAGCCGGACAAGGCCGAAGCCGCCCCGGACCGCCAGGTCCGGTACACGCTGCTGGACACCGCGACCGGGCAGGCCCGCGACGTGGTCGTTTCGCTGAGCAAACTCGAGGTGGTCTCCAGCGAGGACTGCGGGGACGGTCAGCCCGCGTACCTGTTCGAGGAGTACGACCTCGCCGCGTCGATCACGAAGGCGTCACCGGACTGGCTGGCCGCGATGGAACGGCGCGGGCTCGCCGACCGCGTCGAGCACGCCTTCTGCGCGCCACTGGCCCCCGGCTTCTTCGGCAGGCCCGACGAGACCGGCCGGGTCATCCGCTCGCTGACCTTCCTGCGCGACGACGAGTCCGACAGCCCGTGGGCGCATCCGGTCGAGGGCCTGATCGTGCATATCGACCTCACCGGGCAGCGGGTGCTCCGGGTCGAGGACGAGGGTGACGTGCCGGTGCCGCCGGAGCATGGCCGCTACGGCGGCGTCCCGGCCCGCACCACGCTCAAGCCGATCGAGATCACCCAGCCCGAGGGGCCCAGCTTCGCCGTCGACGGCAACGAAGTCACCTGGGAGGGCTGGAAACTGCGGGTCGGCTTCAACGCCCGCGAAGGCCTGACGCTGCACCAGATCAGCTTCCAGGACCGTTCGGTGCTCCACCGGGCGTCAGTACCGGAGATGGTGGTGCCCTACGGTGACACCGCGCCGGGCCGGTTCTGGATCAGCTACTTCGACGCGGGTGAGTACCTGCTCGGCAAGAACGCCAACGACCTACGGCTGGGTTGCGACTGCCTCGGCGTCATCCACTATTTCCCCGCGTTCGTCGCCGACGACCACGGCCATCCGGTCGAGATCCCGCGTGCGATCTGCATGCACGAAGAGGACTACGGGATCCTGTGGAAGCACACGGCTCTCGACGGCCGCGCCGAGGTTCGCCGCTCCCGGCGCCTGGTGATCTCGTCGATCTCCACCATCGGCAACTACGACTACGGCTTCTTCTGGTACCTCTACCTCGACGGCACCGTCGAACTGGAGGCGAAGGCCACCGGCATCGTATTCGCCGGAGCCGCGCACACCGGCACGAAACATCCGCACGCCAACGAGATCGCGCCCGGCCTGTTCGCGCCGGTGCACCAGCACCTGTTCTGCGCGCGGCTGGACGTGGCGATCGACGGCGAACGCAACTCGCTCGTCGAGATCGACGTCGAGCGCGTGCCGATGGGTGAGCAGAACCCGTACGGGAACGCCTTCACCTGGAAGGAAACGCCGCTGCGGAGCGAACAGGAGGCGCAGCGGCTCGCGGACCCGGCCAAGGCGCGGGTGTGGGAGATCCGCAGCTCGGAACGGACCAACCGGCTCGGCTCGCCGACGGCGTACCAGCTGGTCCCCCGGCCGTCCGCGACCCTGATGGCGCAACCGGAGTCGAGTGTCCACCAGCGAGCGACGTTCGCCACCCGGCATCTGTGGGCCACGCCGTACCGCGCCGACGAACGTTTCCCCGCCGGTGACCTGCCGAACGCGCACCCCGGCGGCGCGGGGCTGCCTGCCTGGACCGCCGCCGACCGCGACCTCACCGACACCGATCTCGTGCTGTGGCACGTATTCGGCCCGACCCACATCCCTCGTCCCGAGGACTGGCCGGTGATGCCGGTCGACTACTCGGGGTTCTCCCTGCGCCCCTATGGCTTCCTGGACCGCAATCCGGCCCTCGACCTGCCGTCCGGAGCCACCGACGACCACTGTTCCGCTCACGAGCACTAGGACTTCCCGATGCCCGAATTGACCCTCTCCGACACCTCCACCTGGCTCCCGCTGGACGGGCTGGCCCCCGGTTTCGACGCGAACAAGGCACCCACGGTCGGTGACCTGCACGGCCGGACGTACGAACTCGCGTGCGAGGACGGGACCACCTTCACCGCGGCCTTCACCGGCACCCGGATCGAGTGGACGTACCACGGCTCGGGGACCGACCGGTGCGAGACGTTCCTGGTCGACGACGATCTCTACTACGTCCAGTTCCACCCGCGGGCACGGCAGGAAGAGGCGTTCACCCTGCTGCTCGACCTGCGCCGCGGCCGCGCGTTGCTGGTGCTGAGCCGGATCGGCGACACCTCGCCCCGGGTCACGCAGACCTTCCTGGCCGCCACGATCGGCGGCATCGAGCCAAGCGGGGAGTCGCTCGCCCCCAGCAAGTCGCTGGTCGGGCGGCGGGTGCTGTGGGTGTACAGCACCGCGCACGCCTACGAGCACGTGTACCTCAGCCCGCACTGGTACACCTGGCAGTGCCTCGCCGGCCCGGAGAAGGGGCTCGCCGACACCGACGAGAACTCGGTCTACGAACTGCGTCCCGGGATCTACGTCTTCGCGTGGCGGGAGAAGGTGATCCCGTGTGCCTCGGTGACCGTCGCCGACCATCGTGACGCCAAGCGGTTGCGCTCGCACGGTGTCCTTTTCGGACTCGACGCCACCGGGAACACCCCGACCCACTTCACCTTCGGCGCGCACGGCAAGCTGCTGAGCACCACCGTGCACCCCGAGGCTTACGATCCCGCCGGGAGCTGAACCTCTTTGACCGCCGATCTCATCTTCACCAACGCCAAGGTGTACACAGTGGACGGTGCCCGGCCATGGGCGTCGTCGCTGGCGATCAAGGACGGCCGCGTGCTGTCCCTCGAGGACCATGAACGCGGCCCGAGCACCGAGGTCGTCGACCTCGGCGGCGCGTTCGTCATGCCAGGCCTGGTCGATGTGCACAACCATCACGCGCTCGCCGGACGGGCGGCGCTGTTCGAACTGAACTTCGGTCTCGACGCGGGCCTGGACGACATCCTCGCCGCGGTCCGCGCACGGGCCGCCGGGCTCGGCCAGGACGAATGGGTCGTCGGCGGCGCCTGGGCGTCCACTTTGGTCAGTACGCTCTCGCGGTCTTCCGCCAGGCACGCACTCGACGAGGCGGCGGGCGGGCGTCCGGTCATGCTCGCCGACGACAGCAGGCACAACCGCTGGGTGAGCAGCCGTGCCTTGGAACTGGCAGGCGTGACCGCGTCTTCCCCGGATCCGGCCGGCGGGGAGATCGTCCGCGACCCCGCGACCGGCGAACCCGTCGGTGTCCTGCTCGAAGCGGCCGGTGTCCCGGTGGAGCGGGCGCTGAGCGAGACGCGGACGCTCACCGACGAACAGCACGCGGCGGCGTCGCGGCACGGGATCGGCACCCTGCACTCGTTCGGGGTCACCGCCTTCCAGGACGCCGGGGTCTCCTCGGACATCCTGCGGGCGCTGAAGACGCTCGACGACGCGGGCGAACTACGCGCGTGGGTCGTGTCTTCGCTGCTGATCAACGATCCGATCTTCGGCTTCGACCCGATCGGCACGGCACTGCTCGAAGTCGCCGGGCAGTACCGCAGCGAACACCACCGGCCCGACTTCGTGAAGATCTTCCTCGATGGCGTCCCGCCAACGCGTACCGCCGCGTTCCTGGAGCCGTACCTGCCGGACGCCGCCCACGGGGCTTGTCACCACGGCGCCACCACCATGCCCGGCGAGGAACTCGAAGGCTGGCTGCGCACGGCCGCCGCGGCGGGGCTTTCGGCCAAGGTCCACTGCACCGGCGACGCGTCCGTGCGCGCGACACTGGACGCGGTTGAGAAGGTGCGTGCCGAGGGGTTCACCGAGGCGCGGTTCCAGGTGGCGCACGGCCAGTTCGTGCACCCGGACGACATCCCGCGGTTCGCCGCGCTGGACGTCGCCGCCGACATCTCGCCGTTCCTGTGGGTGCCCGGGGTCATCCCGGCGGCCATCGCGGAGGTACTGCCCGGCGAACGGGCCGGGCGGATGCAGCCCAACCGGTCGCTGCTGGACGACGGCGCGCTGGTCGCCGGCGGTTCGGACTGGCCGGTCAGCGAGTCGCCGAACGCGTGGGAGGGCATCCACGGCCTCGTCACCCGCCAGGATCCGACCGGCACCTTCCCCGGGGCGCTGTGGCCTGAGCAGGCGATCACGCTGGCCGAAGCGATCGACGCCTTCACACTGGCCGCTGCCCGCGCCATGGGACTCGGCGACGTCACCGGCTCGCTGGTCCCCGGGAAGTCGGCGGATTTCGTCGTACTGGACCGGGATCCGTTCGAAACCGATCCGTCGGCGCTCGTCAAGACAAAGGTGACGGAAACGTGGTTCGCCGGGCACCGCGTGTATCTGCGCGACTGATCTCCTACACTGGTAGAAGAACCAGTGCGGGAGGGCAACCGATGCCGAAGATCATCGACCACGACGAGCGTCGCAGTCACATCGTCGACGTCACCTGGGAGCTGATCACCCATGGCGGGATCGAGGCAGCCACCATGCGCGAAATCGCGGCGGCCGCCGGCTTCGCGAACGGGGCGCTGAAGCTGTATTTCCCGAGCAAGGAAGACATCATCCAGGCCACCTACGAACGCGCGCTCGGCATGATGCGCGAGTACGTGGAACTGGACGAACTGCGCGGGCTGACCGCGCTCCGCGAGCTGTGCGTGTCGTCGATGCCGATCGACGAGGACCGCATCGCCGCGGGGCGCGTCCTGCTCACCTTCTGGCAGCTGTCGCTGACCAACCCGAAGCTGCAGGACAAGTACCTCGAGCACATCCGGTCATGGCGCGGGCTGCTGCACCGGTACCTGACCGAGGGCCGGGAGGACGGCGACATCGTCACCCCGACCCCGGATGAGCAACTGGTCGACGAGATCGTCCTGATCAACGCGGGGGCGAACGTGATGAGCCTGGTCGCCGGGGAGTTCTCGACGATCGCTTTGCAGCGGCGGCACCTGGAGTCCTTCTTCGAACGCCTGGGCCGCCCCTGACGCCCGCCCGGCCCGCCCCGCCCCGCCCCTCCAGCCCCCGCCCCGCATGTCATGAAAGGGTCTTTCAGGACACTTTTCGTCCTGAAAGACCCTTTCATGACACTCCACGCACGGCGCGCCCAGACCGCAACCAGAGGACTAATCGCGCGGCTCGAACACCCGGGTGAGGAAGCTCGCCACGTGTGCGTGGGAGCGTGGCGACGCGGGCAGGTCCGTGTAGAGGCCATAGAAACCGTGGATCTGCCCTGAGTACCGCGTCATCTCGACGCGGGTGCCCGCGTCGGTCAGGCGCCGCGCGAATTCCTCACCTTCGTCACGCAGGACGTCGTACTCGGCCGTCAGCACCAACGCCGGCGGGAGCCGCGTCAAGTCGGCGGCCCGCAGTGGCAGCAGGTACGGATCGTCCAGCTGCGCCGGATCCGACACGTACTGCTCGAAGAAGAACCGCATCGCCCCGGCCGTCATGCCGAACCCCTCGGCGAAATCGGCGTACGAGCCGAAACCGTCGTCCGGGTGGCCGTAGACCGGGCAGATCAGCACCTGCGCGGCCAAGGGCGGGCCACCGCGGTCGCGCGACATCATCGAGACCACCGTGGACAGGTTCCCGCCCGCGCTCTCCCCGCCGATCGCGGTCCGTCCCGGGTCCACCGAGGGACCCGCGCCACCCGACGCCAGCCATTCGACGACGGCGTAGCAGTCGTCCGGCGCCGCCGGGAAGGGGTGCTCGGGCGCGAGCCGGTAGTCCACCGCGACGACGGCGACCTCGGCCGCGTTGCAGACCGCACGCGACGCGACCTCGTTCTCGTCGATCGAGCCGATCGTCCAGCCACCACCGTGGATCCAGACGAACGCCGGGACCGGCGTAGCGACATCAGGCAGGTAAACCCGCACCAGGACACCGGAAGGCAAAACGTGTTCGGTGACCGAAGCGACCTGTTCGACCGTTTCGGGACGCCGCCACGAAGCGGCGAACGCGGCCCGCAGTTCGGCGGCGGTCGGCGGCATGGCGGGTGCTTCGGGTGGTGCGCTGCGGGCGAGCAGCTCCTTGACCGCGGGATCGAGTGTCACGGCTACACCGCTTCCGCGACGAGCACTCGCGGGCTGCCCGGCAGTGCGAGCTTGTCGACGACTCGCCAGCCCGCCTCGCCCAGCCACCCGCGGACCTCGGCCTCGGGGTAGACGACCGTCCCGTCGATGACCAGGTACTCCCCCGCGTGCAACGCGTCGAGCGGCCGCTGGTTCGCGTCGTCGTCGAGGAAGAAGTCGAGCAGCAGCAGTCGCGCCCCCGGCGCCGCGGCCGCACGGGCGTTGCGCAGGATCTCCGCGTTCTGCTTCGCGTCGAAGCGGTGGACGACGTGATTGACCATCACCAGGTCGAACGCGCCTTCCGGGCGCGCGGTGGCGGTCTCCGCGCCGACGACCGTCGCGCGGCCGGCCAACCCGGCCTCGGCCACCGCGGTGGAGACCGACTCGGCGAAGTTCGGATCGAAGACGAACGTCGTGTGCAGTTCTTCGTTGGCACCCATGGCTTCGAGCGCGAACGCGCTGGAGAGCCCGCCGAGATCGAGCAACTTGCGGTGCGGACCGAAATCGAACGCGCCGGCCAGCATCTTGGCGTGCAGGGCGTTGTAGGTCATCACGCCTGCCATGAACGTGCCCCAGCGCGCGTCGTCCATCTCCAGCTTCCCCGGCTCGCCGGAGTCCGCGGTGTGACCGAACTGCAACCAATGCGGGTAGCTGATGGAGTCCAGGAAGGTCAGGAACGGCGCCAGATCGAGGTCCCCGCCGCCAAGGTATTCCGCCGCGTCGGCGGCCAGCTCGTACCGTCCGTCCACACGCGACAGCAGGCCGAGTGATGACATGGCGTCACCGAGGATGCGGGTGATCTTTTCCGGTTTGCCGGTCTTTTCGGCCAGTTCCGGCGCCGACAGCCCTCCGGCGGCGAGTGCGGTGAACAGGCCGATCCGGCTCGCCGCGAAGAGTTGCTTTGCCGCCATGTACCCCACGGCGATGTCCACGATCCGTTCGGGACCGGCTGTCTTGGTCGACCCGCTCACGGGTGCCCTCCTTAGCTCGTTTCCGACGAGAGTCTACAGACGTAGACAAAAGAATCCAGCGCGAGTTTTCGTCCACTGCCAGGCAAAACCCGGCGGATATCAACTTCCTACATTCGTAGAATATACCCATTGACAGCGCACTCCCCCGGTGTCAACATGCGTAGAACTACCCCCGCCGGAGGCTCGTTCCCCGGCAGTGCGGTCCGCTTCGGGCGGGCTCGGGAAAGGGGATTCATGACCCTGCTCGAATTACGAGAACTGACCGTCGGCGTGATCGCCGACGAGACCGAACGCGAACTGGTCCGCGAACTCTCGTTCGACCTCGAACAAGGCCGGACACTCTGTGTGGTCGGCGAGTCCGGCAGCGGTAAAACGGTGACGGCCTTGTCGATCATCCGGTTACTGGAATTCGTCGCGCCGGTGCGCACCCGCGGTGAGATCACCGTGGACGGCGTCGATCTCACGCGGCTTTCCGCCGACGAGATGCGTGCCTACCGCGGGCCGCGGATCGGGATGATCTTCCAGGAGGCACTGGATTCACTCAATCCCAGCCAGCGGGTCGGCAAGCAGCTGATCGAGGCCTACCGCAAACCCGGTTCCCTGGCGCGCCAGGCCGCACGCAAGGGCACGCCGCTGCACCGCGAGGCCGAGGCGAAAACACGCGGCCTGCTCAAGGAAGTCGGCCTGACCGACACCGACCGGGTGCTTTCGCTGTATCCGCACCAGATGTCGGGCGGGATGCAGCAACGCGTGATGATCGCGCTGGCACTGATGGCCGACCCGAACCTGCTGATCGCAGACGAGCCGACCACAGCGCTGGATGTGACGACGCAGGCCGAAATCCTCACCCTGTTCGACCGCGTCCGCCGCGACCACGGCACGCGTGCGTCTTCATCACGCACGACATGGGTGTCGCCGCGCAGGTGGCCGACCGGATCGCGGTGATGTACCGCGGCGAACTGGTCGAGCTGGGGTCCAAAGAGGACATTCTCCATTCGCCGAAACACCCCTACACCAAGGCACTGCTCGATTGCGTGCCGAAGCTCGGGGTGAGCAGACGCGACGGCTTCCCCACCATTTCCGAAGCACTGCTCGCGGCCGCGATGAACGGCGAATCGGCCGTCGCGACCGAGACCAGGTCACTGGCGGGCCGGAAGACGGCCGCCGGGGAGGGCACCGCACTCGTCATCGACTCGGTGTCCAAAGTGTACGGACGTCGTGGCCGGTTCGCACTGAGCCGCGAACCGGAGGTGCACGCGGTCAAGGACGTGTCGCTGGAGATCGCACCCGGCGAGTTCTTCGGCCTGGTCGGGGAATCCGGCTCGGGCAAGACCACACTCGGCCGTCTGGTGAGCGCGCTGGAAACCCCCACCGCCGGCACGATCACCTTCGGCGAGCACCAGTGCACGCAGTCCGGCCTCGACGGCGACGAGCGCGCGTTCCGCCGTCGCGCGCAGCTCATCTTCCAGGATCCGCAGAGTTCCCTCGATCCCCGGCACACCGCCGCCCGGATCATCGCCGAACCCCTGCGGGAACTCACCGGCCTGCGTGGCGCCGAACTGGACCGCCGGGTCACCGAACTGATCGACGAGGTCGGCCTTCCTTCCGACACCGCCAAGAAACTGCCGTCACAGCTCTCCGGCGGTCAGCGGCAGCGCGTCTCGATCGCCCGCGCGATCGCCGCCGAACCCGACCTCATCGTCGCCGACGAACCCACCTCGGCACTGGACGTCTCGGTGCAGGGCCAGGTGATGAACTTGCTGCTCGACCTGCGGCGGACCCGCGCGCTGAGCTTCCTGTTCATCACGCACAACCTCAGCCTGGTGCTCTCGGTCGCCGACCGCGTCGGTGTGATGTACCGGGGCGAACTGATCGAAACCGGCGACCCGGACGAGATCCGGCTCCGGCCACGGCACGACTACACCCGCCGCCTTCTCGCGGCGAACCCCGAACTGCCCGCCCACCCCCACACTGGAGTGCGGAACCCATGAGACGAACCCTGACCTCGGCCGTGCTCGGCGTGGCGACCGTCCTGCTGCTCAGCTCGTGTATGGGAGGGCAGGCGGGCGGTGGCGCCGCCGATGGTCCCCCGAAGCCGGGCGGAAACCTGAACGTCGCGGTGCCCACGGACCCGCAGTCGCTCGACATGGTCGCCAACCCCGGCCAGGTGACCGCGCATATCGGCAACATGATGTACGAGAAGCTGTTCGAGGTGGACAAGGGCTTCGCCGCCCGGCCCATGCTGGTCGAGGACTACACCACCAGCCCGGACAGGCTCACTTACACCTTCAAGCTGCGCCAGGGCGTCACCTTCCACGACGGCAACCCGCTGACGGTCGACGACGTCGTCGCGAGCCTGAAGCGGTGGCAGCAGGTGCACCGCACCGGGCAGCTGGTCACGCCGGACATCGAGGCGATCACGCCCGCCGGCCCGGCGACGGTGACCATCAAGCTCAAGCAGCCGCGCTACCCGCTGATCAACGAACTCGCCGGCGCGGGCACGGAGATCTACGAGGCGAAGAACCTCACCGGGGTCGCGCCGACCGGATTCGCTCAGGACAAGGCGATCGGGACCGGGCCGTACAAGCTGAAGAGCTGGGACATCGGCCGCGAACTGGTGCTGGAGCGGTACCAGGGCTACAAGTCACGGTCCGAAGAGGACTGGGGCGGGCAGGCCGGTGCCAAGCACGCGTACCTGGACACCGTGACGTACAAGGTCGTCTCCGATCAGGACGCGTTGATCAACGGCCTGCAGACCGGGCAATGGGACCACATCATGCCCACCAACGACCAGTACGAGACGTTGCGGGCCAACCCGGCCGTGGTGGTGCACAACCTGCCCGGCGGCAACGACAATGTGATCATCCCGAACTTCAACACCGGTTCCAAGTTCGCCGACCCTCGGGCCCGTGAGGCGCTGAACCTGTTGCTGGACAAGCCCGCGATCAACGCGGCCACCGGCGGCAGCAAGGATCTCACCGTCGAGACCGGCGCTTTCGCCTCCCCGGACAACAAGCAGTTCTATTCCACCGCCGGTGAAGAGGTCTACAAGAAGCACGATCCGGAGAAGGCCAAGCAGTTGCTGGCCGAGGCCGGGATCACCGCGGGCGCGACGATCCACATCGTCACCACCAACTCCTATCCCGAATTCGGCAAATGGGCCGTGCTGATCCAGGACGGGCTGTCGAAGATCGGCATCAACACCAAGATCGACACCTTCGACTTCGCCACCATGCTGGGCACGCTGACGAAGGAGCCGGGTGGCTGGGACATCACCACGCTGTTCTTCGACTCGGCGCTGACCTCACCCGCGCAGATGCCCGCGCTCACCCTCGGCACGCTGAACGGTTCGACCTCACCCGAACTGGACGCGTTGATGGCCGGGTACAACGCCTCGACCACACCCGAGCAGGCCAAGACGGTCGTGGACAAACTGCAGGCGTTCACCTGGAAGCAGCTCTCGGTGATCACGTTGAGCCAGTCCAAGCTTTACGCGGCTTACTCCCCCAAGCTCAAGGGTTACGGCGACTTCTACCGCGTCTTCTGGAACACCTGGCTGGCATCATGACCGCTCTGCTGCTGCGCAGGCTGCGCGATCTGGTGATCATCCTGGTGATCGTCGGCACGATGATGTTCTTCGTCATCCGGCTGATACCCGGCGATCCGGCGCAGGCCATCCTCGGCCCGACCGCACGTCCGTCCGATGTGGACGCACTGCGGGAGAGCATGGGACTGAACGGAACGCTGTGGGAGCAGTACCTCAGCTGGGCCGGGAACGTGCTGCGGGGCGACTTCGGGACGTCGATCACCTACCACGCGCCGGTGCTCGGCGTGGTCGCCGACCACATCCTGCCGACGCTGACGCTGGCCGTGCTCTCCACGGTGATCAGTTTCTTCCTTTCGGTCGCGATCACCTCGTGGCAGGCGGTTTCGCCGCGCAACCCGGTGGCGCGGGCGCTGGACCGGCTTTCCGCGCTGGGCATGGCGATGCCGGACTTCTGGATCTCGCTGATGCTCGTGCTGGTGTTCTCGGTGACGTTGCGCTGGTTCCCTTCCAGTGGCTACGAAAACCTCTTCACCGCTCCGGCGACGGCGGTACCGGCCTTGGTGCTTCCGCTGACCGTGCTGGTCATCGGGCAGACCGCGTTGTTCGTGCTGACCCTGCGCGAAAGCCTCCTCGGCGAACTCCCGCTGGCCTACCTGCGCACCGCACGGGTCAAGGGGCTCTCCGAGCGACAGGTGATGACCAAGCACGTGCTGCCGAACGCGCTGATGCCGCTGATCACCCAGCTGGGCAGCAACTTCGCCATGCTGGTCGGCGGCATCGTGATCATCGAGTCCATCTTCGTCGTGCCGGGGCTCGGCCATTTGCTCATGGGCGCGGTGTCCACTCGCGACTTCCCGCTCATCCAGGGTGTGACGTTGTTCGTCGCGGTGCTGTTCGTCCTGGTCAACCTGCTGGTGGACCTGTCGTACGCGCTGCTCGACCCGAAGGTGCGTGTCTCATGAGCGTGGCCATGGTGGAGAAGGCGTCGTCGGTACGCGACGCGCCTTCGACGGGCCGGGCGGCGAAGGTGTTCCGGCGCAATCGGATGCTGGTCATTTCCAGCGTGATACTGGCGTTGATCGTGCTGGCCGTGATCGTGCTGCCGTTCTTCCTGCCGAGCGTCAGCGCGACCGACCCGGTCAACCGGCTGCTGCCGCCGTCGTCCGCGCATCTCCTCGGCACGGACTCGTTCGGCCGTGACGTTCTCGCCCGGCTGGTCTCCGGCGGCCGGGCGTCGCTCGGGTTGTCCGCGCTGATCACCTTGTGCGCCGCGTTCAGCGGGCTGGTGATCGGCCTGATCAGCGGGTTCTTCCGGGCAGCCGACGCGGTGCTGATGCGGGTGATGGACGCCTGGATGTCGTTCCCGGCGATCATCCTGGCGATGGCGCTGGCGATCTCGCTCGGCGCCAGTATCTGGACCGAGCTGATCGCGCTGACGGTGATCTTCACGCCGTTCACCGCCCGGGTCATCCGCAGCCGGGTGCTCGGCATCGCCGGCCGCGCCTATATCGGCGCGGCGCGGGTTTCCGGGATGAGCAAAGGGAAGATCCTCGTCGTGCACGTGTTCCCGAACGTGCTTCCGCTGGCATTGGTGCAGGTGGTGATCCTGTCCGCCGCGGCGATGCTGGTGGACGGCGCGATGAGCTTCCTCGGTCTCGGAATCGCTCCCCCGACCCCGACCTGGGGCAACATGATCGCCGAAGGGCGGTCGTATCTGGTGCAGGCGCCCTGGCTGGTGATCGCACCCGGTGTGACGATCATGGCTTGCGTGTTCCTGCTGAACCTCATCGGCTCGTCACTGCGGATCGCCGTCGACGTCCGCGCGCGGACGCTGAGCGAAATGCAGCGCCTGCGCACCCGCCGTCCCTCCGGCAGCTGAGAAAGGACTCCGTTGTCTGCCACTACTTCCTTGGCCGTGCGCCGCTTCGCCCCCGAAACCGTCTCGGGGCCACCTGTCTTGCTGGTGCATGGATTCGCCTCCGACGGGCATACGGACTGGATCACCACCGGCTGGCCGTCCAGGCTCACCGCGGCAGGCCGCGAGGTGTTGGTGCCCGATCTACCCGGCCACGGCTCCAGCCCCGCACCCGCCGGTTCACTGGGTGCCAAGGCGATCACCGCCGAACTCACCCGGCTGGTCGCGGCACTGTCCGAAGTGGACGTCGTCGGCTACTCGCTCGGCGCGCGGCTGTCCTGGGAACTGCCGGCCAAGGCACCCGTGCGACGACTGGTGCTGGCAGGCGTGAGCCCGTTCGAGCCGTTCGGCGCCGTCGACGTCGCCGCGGCGCTGGCGTTCGCCGACGGCGGGAAGGCCCCGGCCGACCCGCTGACCGGGATGATCGCGCAGATGATCACCGCACCGGGACGGAATCCCACCGCACTCGCGCGGTGCGTCGAAGATCTGCGCGCCGAGCCGTTCACGCCGGTCGCCGGTGCGATCGGCGTGCCGACGCGGTTCGTGGCCGGCGCCGATGATCCGATCAGCCAAGGCATCGAGACACTCGTCGAGCTGGTGCGGGGGGCGGATCTGGTGCGGGTGCCCGGGGATCACGGCGGGGCGCTGCGGAGCCCGGAGTTCAAAGCGACGGTGCTAAATTTCCTCGCGTAGCGCCTGTGCCCGATACCGGTCAGCGGTCCGTGAAGGGCTGTGTCCCGGCGCGGCCGCGCGTGAAGGACCCCTTCCCTCGACTGAGCCGAGGGAAGGGGTCCTTCACGCGGGTACCCCGAGTACGTGAAGGACCCCTTT
>NZ_JBFBBY010000167.1:0-15159 GCF_040682875.1 Amycolatopsis sp. NPDC051071
TCGTCGCGGCGCCTCCTCCCTTTCCGGGGGGGGCGGGGGCGCAATTCCACTTCTGTTTTCGCGGGGCCCCCCCACCCCAACTTCCCCGCCCTATGGGGACCCCTCATGACACTCGGCGGGTGCGGGCCGGTCCCCGTTGGGCGGTGGTCCCGTCTGATCAGCCGGACCGGGGCTAACCGGCCAGCAACGCTCTCACCTGACCGAGTACCCGCACCTGATCGGCCCAGCGCGGACCCGCCAAGCCGATGACGACGTGCGCCGCTCCCGCGTCCCGATAGGCCACCAGACGTTCGGTGACGGCGCCCGCGGAACCCGTCAACGGCAAGGAGATCGCCCGGTCGAGCGGCGCCCCGTAGGCATCGGCGATGCCCTTGCCGATGTCCGCCGCGGTCGGAAGGTCCTCCCCTTCGCCGAGCGCCCCGGTGGCACCGACCGCGATCACCGGACCCGTGACGCCGAGACCGGCCAGCCGTCGCCGTCCGGCGGCGAAGTCTTTGGGCGGCAGGAGCGACGGGAACCAGCCGGTGCCGTGCTCCGCGACCCGCTGGAGCACGCGCCTGCCCCGGTTGCCGACCCAGATCGGCGGGACGGCCACCGCGGGCGCCAGTTCGACGGCGGCGTCACCGATCCGGACCTCCTTGCCCGCCAGCAGATCCGGCAGCAGACGCAACGCCTCATCGGTACGCGATCCGCGTTCGGCGAACGGCACCCCGGCCGCCTCGAACTGGGCTTCTCCCCCGCCCGAGCCGATACCGAGGATCAGCCGCTCGCCGGACACCTGTTGCAGCGAGGCGACCTGCTTCGCCGCCCACGCCAGCGGGCGCATCGCCGGGACGAACACGCTCAGCCCGATCCGGATCCGGGTCGTGACCGCCGCGGCGACCGCGAGTCCGACCGTGCTGTCGAGTGAAGGAGCGCCGGTCATCAGATGGTCACCGAGGAACACGCTGTCGAGGCCGGCGTCCTCGGCCTGCCGCGCGGAGGTGCGGAGATCGCCGGACGGGAGGATCACACCCAGTTTCATGGTGCCATCGTGGAACCTCGACTTCGCTGGAGGTCAAGCCCCGAGCCGGCCTCACGAGGGCTTCCCCCGCTTGTCCATGAAGGAATTGGGACACTCAATGTCCCCTTTCCTTCATGGACGCGGGCTGCGAGCCGAGGATCGAGGACTACCCCTCTGCCTTACCCAGCCGAATCACTCACGACCCCGGAGTCCGGGTAAGCGTCGTGCCAGTTCCACCATTCGTAGGGCGGGGTCTGCGGATGCCCCTCGGGCGAGTCCTCCCAGGTTTCCTGCCGCCCGAGCGCGGTCAGGTCGAGGTAGCTCCACGTGTTCCCCATCACCTCGTCCCCGCGATTGTTGATGAAGTAGGTGCGGAACACCTGGTCACCCTCGCGGATGAACGCGTTGGTGCCATGCCATTCGCGGACGCCGAAATCGACGTCGAAGTCGTCGGTGATGGTGTACCACGGCATCGTCCAGCCCATGCGTGCCTTCATCCGCGCGAGGTCCGGCTGCGATCCCCGCGAGGCGAAGGCCAGCGTGGTGTCACGGGCGTTCAGATGCGCGACGTGCGCGACCTGGTCGGCGACCAGCGAGCAGCCTTTGCAGGCATGGTCGGGGAAACCTTCGACGTCAGGGTCGAAAAAGGCCCGGTAGACGATCAGCTGACGCCGCCCCTCGAACAGATCGAGCAAGGTCGCCTTCCCGGAGGGCCCCTCGAACTCGTACGGCTTGTCGACCGCGACCCACGGCATCCGCCGCCGCTCGGCCGCCAGGGCGTCGCGAGCCCGGGTCAGCTCCTTTTCCTTCACCAGCAAGCGAAGCCGCGCTTCTTCCCATTCGGCCGGGGTGACGGTGTTCATCGCGCCAGCTCCGCGGGCAGTACGTCCAGCCGGTTCGGCTGTCCCTCGCCGGTGGTGATCAGGGCCCGCAGACTGGTGCCGACGTAAAAGGTCCAGGCCTTGTGGCAGATGTCGTAGCACTCGTACTCCCGCACCAGGCCGTGGTGCGTGAAACGAGCTTCGGTCTCGCCGTCCTTCTCGGTGATCTCGAACGTGATCGTGGTGCCGACCCATTCGGTCTCGTCCCGCGTGAAGTCGAAGTGGTTTTCGAGCACCAGCCAGGAGACCTTGCGGCCGGGCACGGATTCCGTGACCCGCATCCGGCAGCGGTGGACCTCCTCGTAGTGGTACTCGAACTCGTCGCCGACGTCGACGGTGCCACCGTCGATCTCCTCGGACCACCAGCCGCGGACGTCGTTGAAGGCGTCGAAGATCTGCCGCGGTGTCTGCTCGACGGTGAAACTCTTCGTGAAGCTCATGCTGAACCCTCCAGATGATTTTTCAGCGCCGCGAGCGGGCCATCCCAATCGCGGGCCATCGCCGCCAGGAACTGCTGGGCGACCTGCATCGGGGCCGAGCGTAGCCGGTAGCGGACCCGGCGGCGCTCCCCCTGTTCCGGGGTCACCAGGCCTGCCTCGGTCAGCAGTGCCAGGTGTTTGGCGATCGCCTGCCGGGTGATGGGCAGGCGATCGGCGAGATCGGTCGCCGTGGCCGGGCCGCCCGAGGCAAGCGTGGCGAGGATGCTCCGCCTGCTCGGGTCGGCCAGTGCGACAAAGACCTGTTCGGCGATCGCTTCGGTGTCAGGCGGCATCGAGGTATTCGATCAGCTCGCCCAGTTCTGCCGCCCATCCCTTCGTGTTTCCCTCGAACGCGACGCTGTGGGCCTCGTCCGGGAGCTGGGAGAAGCCGGACTCGACGACGGTGAGCTTGGTTCCCGCGCCGACCGGTTCGAGGGTGAACTCGACGTACGTGCGGCGGGGGTCCTCTTCCGGCAGGCCGTAGATGTGCCAGGTGAACCCGAAGATCTCCGGCTCTTCGATGCGCTCCACGCGCATGTTCGCCTTATTCCCGTCGTCCCATTTCATCTCGGCGTCGCCGCCGGGCCGCAGATCGATGCTCGCCTGGTTACCGAACCAGGTGCCGAGGCCCTCGGCCGTGGTCAGCGCGGCCCAGACCTTCGCGGGCGGGTGGGCGATCTCGACGGTGCGTTCGATCCGGTCGGGGAATCCCACGACAGCCTCCTCAAGTAGCAATCAATCGGTTGCTATAACGTTGTATAGCAACCGTTCGATTGCGTCAAGGGCGGTTTCAGGAAGGTGTGTACAGCGCGCCGAGGAACTCCAGGAGCAGGCGCTCCCGCAACGGACCGGGCGCGGCGGCCAGCAGGGCGTTGATCTCCGCCATCCGCGAAGGCAACCCTGCCTCACCACCGAGCCCCGCGGCGGCCAGCAGACCGGCGAACTGGGTGGGCGTCAGCGTCGCCGGATCGAGCGCGGCGACGAACTCCGCCACCCGCGGGTCGACGACGACAGGGCCGGACTCGCGTGCGGCATCGACCGAAGCGGCGAGGTCGGCCAAGAAGTCCTGCTCGCTCCCCCGGTTCGCGGCCGTCACGGTCAGGTGCAGGTTCGCGGGCGACGACTCGTGAGCGAACTGCGGCTGGACGTACCAGCCACGCTCCCGCATCTCGTCCGCGACGGTGAACAGGTCGAACCCGGCGTCGGGGTCCACGGTGAACGCGAGCAGCGTCGAGATCGGATCACCGAGGACACGCAGTCCCTTCACCGCCTCGACTCCGGCGCGAAGCTCCACCGCCGCCTCGCGAGCGGCCGAAGCGAGCTTCGCGTAACCCTCGTCACCGAGGTGGCGCACGACGGCCCAAGCCGCGGCGAGCGGACCGCCGGATCGGGTGCTTTGCAGCGTGGTGTTCAGCATCGTGTAGCCGGGCCACGCGGCGCTCGCGAAGTACTGCGGCCGGCGTAGTTCCGCGTTGGCGTGCAAGAGAACCGAGACACCCTTGGGGCAGTACGCGTACTTGTGCAGATCCACCGAAACACTCGTGACCCCGGGAACGTCGAAGCCGAAAGGCCCTGATCCCAGGTACGGCAGCACCCAGCCGCCGATGCAGGCGTCGACGTGGAAGCGGACGCCGTCCAGCAGCGCCGCGATCTCAGGGATCGGGTCGAGGACGCCGTGCGCGTACGAAGGCGCGCTCGCGACGACGAGGACCGTCGTTTCGTCCACGGCGGCGGCCATCGCCTCCGGCACGGCGCGGTAGGTCACCGGGTCGACCGGCACCGAAATCACCCGCACGCCGAAGAAATGCGCGGCCTTGTGGAACGCGGCGTGCGCGGTCGCGGGCAGGACGATGCTCGGCGAGGCCACCTCAGGACGCGCGTCGCGGGCGGCCAGCACCGCGAGCATGCACGACTCCGTGCCACCCGAAGTCACCGAACCGACCGTCTCCTCCGTACCGCCCAGCAGCCGGGCGGCGGCCGCGACGAGGTCGTTCTCCATCCGGAGCAGGCTGGGAAACGCGGTCGGGTCGAGGCCGTTGGCCGACGACGCCAGCGCGTGCGCCGCCGCACCCAGTTCGTCCACTTCGGACAGACCGCTGTCGTAGACGTAGGCCAGCGTCCGGCCACCGTGCGTCGGCAGATCCCCCGCGCGCAGTTCCCGCAACTCCCGCAGGACGTCCTCGGCGGTCACGACCGGCGCTCCAGTACCGACTTCCGCAGCAGCGGGATGCCCAGCACGATCAGCACCGCCGGGAGGATCGACGCGCCGAGCAGGATCGCCGTGAGCGCGCTGTCCGGCTGCGCGGCGTTGGCGTCGAGGCTGGACTGGTATCCGCCGAACTGCAGCACGAGGCCCCACAGCCCCGGCCCGAGCGCGAGTCCGAGCGTCTCCGAGGCCGTCCAGACCCCGGCGGCGACCCCGGCCCTGGTCTCACCGGTCCGCTCCTCCTCGTCGCTGATCAGGTCCGGCAGGATCGCCAGCGGGAACACCGAGATCCCCGCGTACCCGACACCGCAGAAGGCGACGAACACCATCGTGACCGCGAACGGGAACACCTGGGCGCCGAGAAGTCCCAGCAGGCCGACGCCGAACGCCGCGGTGGCGATGCGGAAACCGGCCAGCTTCCCCAGGCTCGCTCCGAGTTTCGGCCACAGCGGCATGGTCAGCAACGCCGGGCCGACGAAACCGACGAACAGGATCGTCGAGTACGCCGAGCTGCCGAGGATCCGCTCGGCGAAGAACGGGATCGCGGCGAGCACCGTGCCGATGCCGAGCGCCTGGATGAAGTAGACCCCGAGCAGCCAGCGGAACGGCCGCCACCCCGCGAGTGTCCGGAGCAGTTCGCGTGGGCTCACCGTATTCGGGCGCAGCGCGCCGACCGGGGCGTCCTTCAGGCCGAAGTACACACCGAGGGTCGCCAGCAGGATGAGCACGGCGATGAACACGCCCATGACGCGATAACCGGCGATGCCGCCGATGAGGTCGGTGATCGCCGGGGCACCGCCGCCGGAGATCAGGATGGCGACCGCGAGGAAGCCGATCCGCACGCTGGTGAGCTTCGTGCGTTCTTCGGCCGAGTCCGTCAGCTCGGCGGGCAGCGCGTTGAACGGCACCTGGAAGAACGCGTACGCGGTGGCGCACAAGAGGAATATCACGATCACGTAGATCGCGTCGGGCACCGGGGCACCGAAGCCCGGGTGCGCGAAGAGGGCCGCGAAGAGGATCGAGACGCCGATGCCGCCGTAGAGCAGGAACCGGCGACGGCTGCCGGTGCGGACCATGTCCGCGTCCGACAGCCTGCCCGCGATCGGGTTGAAGAGGACGTCCCAGGCTTTGGGCACGAACACGATCAAGCCCGCCACGCCCGCCGCGACGCCCATCGTATCCGTGAGGTACTTCAGGAGGAGCAGGCCGGGAACCGTGCCGAAGGCGCCGGTGACGAACGAGCCGAGCGAGTAGCGGTACCTCGTCCGTGCTGGCAGGGCTGCCATGATCCTCCTCGAGGCGATTCTCCCGATGAAGGCCTCAGTATTGGATCTTGGCCACCACCGGGTAGTGGTCGGAGGGAATCGTGCCACCGTCGTAATGCACGACCTGTACCGGGCCGACAGCGGCGAGTGGGCGACCGGCCGCGGAGTCCTTCCTTGCGCCCAAGTACAGGAAGGCCCCCTTCCTTGCGCCTAGGTACAGGAAGGAGTCCTTCCCGTACTTCGGGAAGATGTGAAGGTCGAGTTCCCTCGGCTGAGCCGAGGGAAGGAGTCCTTCACGCGCGGTGCTGTGCCTGCTGATGCACCTGAGACCACAGCGGCGACCCTGAAGTACAGGAAGGCCCCCTTCCTTGCGCCTAGGTACAGGAAGGAGTCCTTCATGTACTTCGGGAAGGGTGTGAAGGACTTGGCCCTAACGCGCCTTACCACTCACGACCCACCTACGAGAGGGTCTCAGCGACCGTCGTGAGTGTCGCGGCATCGCCCCGGAGAAGCAGCGTCGTCACCACGGTCTCGTCCCAGGCGGCGAGTTCGTCGCGGATCTTCTCCGCCGGCCCGATCAGTGACGTGTCCTCGACCAGCGACGTCGGAATGGCCGCGATCGCCTCGTCCTTGCGGCCGGCCAGATACAGCTCCTGGACCTTGTCGGCGACGTCCTCGTACCCCATCCGGGCGAAGACGTCGTGGTGGAAGTTGACCGCTTTCGCACCCATGCCGCCGATGTAGAGCGCCAGCGACGGCTTGATCCAGCTCGCGGCCTCCTCGACGTCGTCGTGCACGAGCACCGGGACGGACGCGGCGACCTCGAAGTCGCCGAAGCCATGCCGGGCACCGGGCCGCGAGAAGCCTTCCTGGAGGGCGGTGCGGTAAAAGGCGTCGCTCTTGGGCGAGAAGAACAGCGGGAGCCAGCCGTCGCAGATCTCCGCCGACAGCGCCACGTTCTTCGGGCCCTCGGCGGCGAGGAAGATCGGGATCTCCTTGCGGAACGGATGCACTGTGGACTTCAGTGCCTTCCCCAACCCGGTCCCGCCCCGCAGCGGCAGCTGGAAGTGCTGTCCGTCGTGGGTCACCGGCGCTTCGCGGGCGACGACCTTCCGCACGATGTCGACGTACTCGCGGGTGCGCGCCAGCGGCTTCGGATACGGCTGCCCGTACCAGCCTTCGACCACCTGCGGCCCGGACGCGCCGAGGCCGAGCACGAACCGGCCGCCGGAGAGGTGGTCCAGTGTCAACGCGTGCATCGCGGTCGCGGTCGGGGTCCGCGCCGACATCTGGACGATGTTGGTGCCGAGCTTGATCCGGCTGGTGGACGCGCCCCACCAGGCGAGCGGGGTGAACGCGTCGGAACCGTAGCCCTCGGCCGTCCATACGGAGTCGAAGCCGAGCTCTTCGGCTTTCAGCACCGCGTCCAGCGCGCCCTCGGGCGGACCGGATGACCAGTAACCGAGGTGGTAACCAAGCTTCATCGAGGCTCCTCGTCAGACATTCGGCGAATAGTGCTCAGGTTTGCCCCGCTCCGCGAGCGGCGGAAGGTTCCTCGCGGGAGTCTCGACCAACGGGGCGTCCGTGGCCAGTTCGCCACGCTCGCGACGCCAGCCCGCACGAGCGCGAGGGTGGTATCGGCGATCTCGCGGGACGAGCTTGAACGCGGCGTTGATCAGCTTCCCCGTCCGGCGATGCCGTCGCTCGTCACGTTCGGTCCAGGTGTAGCCGAGCCGTTCGCGGATCGGCGGGTCGTACAGGCCGACGGTCAGCCAGACGAAGTTCCGCGCCACCTGCCCGCGGACGACGTTCCACACGAAATCCGGCAGCCACGGCAGGAAATGCGGCTTCGCAAGGTCTTTGATGCCGAGGACGTCGCGCGTGGCCTTGTTGTCCTCCAGGACGTCCTCGCACATGCGCTTCCAGTACAGCTGGAAGTCCTCCCAGGACGCCGGCACCGGACGCATGCTCATGCCGTACATCTCGTACCACTGGACGTGCTCGTCGAACAGCTTCCGCTTCTCGGCCTCGCCGATGCCGCCGGCGAAGTTGTCCGCGATGAGAATCGCGCTCATGAAGAATGTCGAGTGCGCCCAGTAGAAGGTGTCCGGGTTGAGCGCGTGATAGCGGCGCCCGTGTTTGTCGATGCCTTTGATCCGATCGTGGTAACCGCGCACTTCCAACGCCGTCTGCCGTGCGCGCGGGCCGTCGTAGATCACTCCCCCGATCGGGTACAGCGAGCGGAACAGCCGCTGCCAGCGTTCCTCGAAGAACCGCGAGTGTTCCTCGACGCCCGCACCCAGCTCGGGGTGCATGTTCTGCATGGACCCGGCCCAGAGCGCGATGAGCAGCCCGCGCCAGTCGCCGAAGTACTTCCACGTCAGCGAATCCGGTCCCAGCGGCCGCGGCTGTGTCATCCCCGGTCTCCTCACTGAGCTGGTTAAATTGACCACAACTGTTGTCAGGTTAAAGTTGACAACAGCCGTAGTCAACGGTCGCATCCAAGAGTGAGGAGCCGATCATGGCCGGCCGCAGCTGGGCAGGCACCACCCTGGACGACCGCAAGGCCGCCCGCCGCGAACAGCTCGTCGAGGCGGGCCTCGACCTGCTCGGCACCCAGGGCAGCGCCGGGGTGAGCGTCCGCGCGGTATGCCGCCAGGCCAAGCTCACCGAACGGTACTTCTACGAGAGCTTCACCGACCGCGAGGAACTGGTCGTCGCGGTCTACGAGCACATCGGCGACCAGGCACGCCAGACCCTGGTCGACGCGGTCAGCGACGCCGCCGAACCCGCCGACCGGGCGAAGGCCGCCGTCCGGTCCTTCGTCGAGCTGATGGTCGACGACCCGCGCAAGGGCCGGGTGCTCCTGCTCGCGCCGATCACCGACCCCGCGCTGACCACCCGCGGGATCGCGCTGCTCCCCTCGTTCGCCGAACTGGTGAGTGGCCAGCTGTCCCACGGCGACGCCGCGATGCGGCAGATGACCTCGATCGGGCTGGTCGGCGCGCTGAGCAACGTGTTCATCGCCTACCTCGACGGCTCGCTCAAGGTGAGCCGCGAGCGCCTGATCGAGCATTGCGTCCGCCTCGTGCTCGGCGCCGACCGTCAGCCCTGAGCCCGCTCGGCCACCAGCCGCAACGCGATGTCGATGATCATGTCCTCCTGACCACCCACGTACTTCGCGGCGCCGACGCGGTAGAGGATCTCGTGCGCGGGGACGTCGTACCGCTCGGCCGCGCGTTCGGCGTGCAGCAGGAAGCTCGAGTACACGCCCGCGAAACCCTGCACGATGGACGACCGGTCCATCCCCGGAAGCCGCGTGATGTAGGGCTTCACGACGTTCTCGGCCGCTTCCATGAGCACGTCCTTGTCGACGCCGGTCCGGATCCCGAGCCGTTCGAACGTCGCCGCGAGGACCTCGGTCGGCGAGTTGCCCGCCCCGGCCCCGAGCGCGACGAGCGAGCCGTCGATCTGCCGGGCACCCGCACGACAGGCGAGCACCGAGTTCGCGACGCCGAAGCTCAGGTTCTGGTGCCCGTGGTAGCCGACCTGCGCCTGGCTCCCGAATTCCGCGACCAGCGCGGCGACCCGTTCGCTCGCGTCCTCCAGGATCAGTGCCCCGGCGGAGTCGACGACGTACACACACTGACACCCGGCGTCGACCATGATCCGGCCCTGTTTCGCCAAATCCTCCGGCGAGGACATATGCGAGAGCATCAGGAACCCGACCGTCTCCAGGCCGAGGTCCCGCGCCGCGCCGAAATGCTGCACCGAGACGTCGGCCTCGGTGCAGTGGGTCGCGATCCGGACCGCGCCCGCGCCGAGTTCGGCCGCGACGCGGAGGTCTCCGACCGTGCCTAGTCCTGGCAGGAGCAGCACCGCGATCTTCGCGTGCTGTGCCTCTTCGACGGCGGCGGCGATCAGTTTCCGTTCGTCCACCAGTGAAAAACCGTAGTTGAACGTCGAGCCCCCGAGTCCGTCGCCGTGGCTGACCTCGATCAGCGAGATCCCGGCGTCGTCCAGCGCACGGACGGTGTCGCGCACGTTCTTCTCGGTGAACTGGTGCGCCATCGCGTGGCTGCCGTCGCGCAGGCTTGTGTCGACCAGCCGGACCTCGCGATCCACGTCGTCCCACTTCACGCCGCCACCTCCTGCGTCGCCAGAAGCTCGCCGACACGGGCCGCGGCGGCCGTCATGATGTCGAGGTTCCCGGCGTACTTCGGCAGGAAGTCCCCGTTGCCCGCGACTTCGAGGAACACCGCGACCCGCGCCTGCCCGTTCCAGCCCTGCCTCGGCGGGTCGTACTGCGGATCCGCCTTGAGCGTGTAGCCCGGCACGTATCCCTGGACGGTCTCGACCATCCGGTGGATCGACTCGGTCACCGCGTCGAAGTCCGCGTCCGGGTCGATCGCGCAGAACACCGTGTCACGCATGATCATCGGCGGCTCGACCGGGTTGATGATGATGATCGCCTTGCCGCGGCTCGCTCCCCCGACGAGTTCGATTCCGCGCGCGGTGGTCGCGGTGAACTCGTCGATGTTCGCCCGCGTCCCTGGCCCGGCCGAGCGCGACGAGACGGACGCGACGATCTCGGCGTACGGCACCGGCGTCACCCTGGACACCGCGTGCACGATCGGAATCGTGGCCTGGCCACCGCACGTGATGAGGTTGACGTTCGGCACGTCCAGGCGCTCCGGCAGGCCGACGGCGGGACAGGTGAACGGGCCCACCGCCGCCGGGGTCAGGTCGATCGCGCGGATCCCGGCGGTGGCGTAGCGCGGCGCGTTCACCAGATGCGCCTTCGCCGAGGTGGCCTCGAAGACCAGATCCGGCAGTTCGTCGCGAGTCAGCAGCCAGTCGACGCCCTCGGCGGAAGTCTCCAACCCCAGCTCGGCGGCCTTCGCGAGGCCGTCCGAGGCCGGGTCGACACCGACCATGTACCGCACCTCGATGTGCTCACTGCGCCGGAGCTTCGCGAGCAGATCGGTGCCGATGTTGCCGGGACCGACGATCGCGGCCACCGCTTTCCGTTGCGCCATGTCAGGTGACGTTTCCCGAGAAGATAGGGCACACTCAACCCATGCGTGCCGCTGGGCGGAACGACGACACCGAACGAAGCGGAGCGGACGGCCTCGTCGCCGCCCGGATCACCGGGTTGCTCTCCGCGTTCCGCCCCGGCGACGACGCACTCGGCGTTTCCGAGCTGGCGCGGCGGACGGGTCTGGCGAAGTCGACCGTCCACCGGCTCACCGGTCACCTCGTGGCCACCGGACTGCTCGAACGCGAAGGCGCGGCACTCCGGCTCGGGCTGAAGCTGTTCGAGATAGGCCAACTGGCGGTACGGCGCCGTGGACTGGTCGAAGCGGCACGCCCGTACCTCGCCGATCTCCGTGAGGCGACGCGGAACACGGTGCATCTCGCGGTGCTGGAAGGCACCGAAGTCGTCTATCTCGATATCCTGCGCGGCCCCGACGCGCCGTCCCTGCCTTCCCGGATCGGCGGCCGTTTTCCCGCACACGCCACCGGGGTCGGCAAGGCGATTCTCGCGTTTTCTCCGGAATCCGTGGTGGCACAGGTGATCGACGCCGGATTACCGCGCGTGAGCGTCCGGACGATCACCGCCGCGGGGTTGCTGCGCCGTCAACTCGCGAAGGTCCGCAGCGATGGGATCGCGTTCGAAAGGGAGGAATCCGGCGTCGGCGTCGTCTGCGCCGCAAGCCCTTTGCTCGACGCGAAAGGTGTTGCGGTGGCGGCGTTGTCGATCTCCGGCTGGGCGAATCGCATGCATACCAATCGCGTCGCCCCCGCGGTCCGGACCGCGGCTTTGGCTTTGTCACGTACTTTGTAAGTAATTCTTCGCGCTGACAACGTTTTCGCGCCCGGATGGACCAGTCCAGAACCCTTACCGGAGCCGAATTCCGGGTCTAGGCTCCGCGAATGGCCCAGCATCGGGGGGACGCGCCACCGGGTCGAATCCCCGGCCGCACCACCGGCCGCCGCCGGGCAGGGGCGGCCGGCCACCGGTTGCTGTCCGTCGACGTCGTGCTCACCCTCCTCGTGGTCACCGGCGGCGTGCGTGAGCTCTACCTGGCCTCGCCGACGCCGTCACCAACCACCGAACCGGCGACCATCGCGCACGTCTTCGCCTTGAGCCACCTCACTTCCTTCACCGACACCGGTGACACGGGCACTTCACCGTTCGGCTGGCTTCAACTCGCCGGGTACGCGCTGGTCTCCCGCGCGTTCGAGCGCGAAAGCGTTCCGGTCGCCGCGGTTCGCGAGACCATGGTGCTCGCGGCCGTGCTCTGCGCGGTCCTGCTGTGGGTCCTCGCGCGGCGACTGGGCCTGCCGTTCTGGGCGGCGACCACGGCCGTCGTGCTGATGGCGGTCTCGCCGCTCGCGATCGGGCTCCAGCGCGTGGTGATCGTCGAGCAGCTCGCCGTCACCTGGGTGCTGGCGGCACTCGTCCTCGTCGCGACACCCCGCGAGCGAGCGCGGCCGTGGCACGACGCACTGGCCGCGCTGTGTCTTCTCGCGGCCGTCCTCACTTCACCGCTGGCATTGACGGCGCTGCCCGCGGCGGGCTGGTTGCTGATCCGGCGGCGGGAGGCGTCACGAGTCGCGTTCACCGCCGTGGTGTTCACGCTCGGTCTCGGCGTCGCGTTCGGCCCGGCCGCCCCGGCGCTGCGCCCGGTGCTGCCCGCATCGGGACCGCCGGGGATCGCCACCTGGGTCGCATTGGATCCGGTATTCGTCGTGCTGTCGATGGTCGCGATCGTCGCCGGGATGGTCCTGCCCCGCACCCGGCCGCTCGCCGCGTCGGCACTGCTCATCGCGGCGGTCCTCGCCTTGCCAGCCGTCCCGGTGGAACTCCCGCTCGCGCTCCTGCTCCCGCTCACGCCGCTGCTCGTCGCCGAAGTCGCGGCCACGGTCGCGGCCGTCAGGCCGTCGGCCGGGCACCGGCTGGTCCCGATGCGGCACCCCGTGTCCGCCGTCGTACTGGCCGCTGTTCTCGTACTGGTCACCGTGGCGGGCTGGGTGCACGGCTTCAGCAGGCTGAGACCGGAGCCGTCCGGCGGGATCGCCCTCACACAGGCGCGGGAATGGTTGCGGGACAACGCTTCCGGCGCCGTAGTCCTGGTCGACGACGCGAGCTGGACCGCACTCGCCGCGGACGGCTGGCCGACGGGCTCCCTGATCCCCCTCGGCACCTGTGCGGCCATCTGCCCCGGCCCGGAATGGGCCGTGCTGACCGCGTCCGGACAGCACGACCGGCCGCGTTTCCCCGCCGCGTCCACGTTTCTCTCGGCCACCGCCAAGGTCGCCGTCTTCGGCTCGGGAGCCGGTACGGTCACCGTTTCCCGCTTCGGCGAACCCACGGGCCTGCCCGGCGCGGGCGACGAAACGGGGGCACGCTCACGCGCCGGCGCCGCATTGGCGTCGTCGGATCAAGTGCGATGCGAGGGCGGCACGCGCGACGCCTTGACCTCGGGCGCCGTCGACCCCCGGTTGATCGCCACCGTCGCCGCACTCGCCACGCTCAGCCCGGTCCGGCTGGTCGATTTCCCTCCCGCACCAGGCGAAGCCGCCGCAGGGCAGCCGCTGCGACGCTTGCTTGTCTCCGGCGGCGACGAAGCCTCGATCGCCGAGTTCTACCGGGGCCAGCGCGCCACTTTCGAACCGGCATCCGTCACCCGGGTACCGGGCGGCGTGCTCGTGACCTACCCCCTGTTCCCGCCGCCCGGGCTGCTCACGCCGTTCTCGGCTCCTTGATCCCCGGCAAGAAAGGTCTCCGCCATGCGTTCCCTCACCGTCCCGCTGAGACACGCCGTCGTGCTCGCGGTCGTCTTGCTGCTGCTCGGCGGAGTGCCACTCACGGCGCACGCCGCCCCCGGTGCCGGCGTCGGCTGGATCCGCGTCGGGCATCTGTCCCCGAAGGTCCCGCC
Organism: Amycolatopsis sp. NPDC051071; assembly: GCF_040682875.1. NCBI lineage: Bacteria > Bacillati > Actinomycetota > Actinomycetes > Pseudonocardiales > Pseudonocardiaceae > Amycolatopsis > Amycolatopsis sp. NPDC051071. The sequence goes on from NZ_JBFBBY010000167.1 coordinate 13,781, forward strand.
AGTCGACATCTACTTCGCCGCCTTCGGCAAGGCCGAGAAGGCCGTCATCCGTAAGGCGGGCTACGGCGCGGTGACGCCGTACTCCTCGGTGATCCCCGGCGCGTACACGGTTTCGATGCGGCCTGCCGACGCCGCCGCGTCCTCACCTCCCGCGCTGAGCGCGACGATCGAGCTCAAGGAAGCGAGCGCGTACTCCTTGCTGGTGTTCGCGAACGGACCCGGCGGCGGTCTGCAGGGTGATCTGGTCCAGGACGATCTGACCGCACCCGCGGCGGGCAACGGGCGGGTGCGCGTCGTCCAAGGTTCGGCGGCGCTGGCTCCGGTGAGCGTCAACGGTCCCGACGGGAAGGCCGTGGCGAACGCGGCCGCTTACGGCGTCACGACGCCCTACACCAATCTCCCTGAAGGACGCTGGCCGCTGAAACTGACCGCCGGTGCCGCGTCGTCGGAGTCCACAGTGGACGTCAAGGCCGGGGCGACGACCAGCCTGCTGGTGACCGAGAACGGCGCCGCGCTCAAGGCCGAGGCCATCGCCGACGGCGCCACCCTGCCGGATCCGCCGAAGCTCGGCGTCGAGACCGGAGGCGGCGGGACCGCTTCGGAATCTCTGCCATGGTGGCCTTTCGCCGCCCTGCCGGTGCTGGCCGGACTGGTCGCCCTGCTGATGCGGCGGCGTCCGGCGCATGGCGGCTGACTGGACTCGGCGAAGCGCGTTCGTCCTCTTGGGACTGGCCGCGCTCGTCGCCTGCACGCCGGCACCGGCGGTGGACCCGCCGGTCGCCGCCGCGCCGGTCCCGTCCGGCCCGCTCCCCTTACCCGCCGAAGCCGAGGTGTCACCTTCCCGGCTGACGATCCCGGCGATCGGACTCGACCAGTCAGGGCTGATCCCCCTCGCCCTCGGCGCGGCGGGCGAACTCCAAGCACCCGAACGGTTCTCCGACGTCGGCTGGTACGAGGACGGGCCGGTGCCGGGCGATCCCGGCCCCGCCGTCATCGCCGCGCACGTCGACTCGCGCTCCGGTCCGGCACCCTTCTTCCGGCTGCGTGACCTGCGGGCCGGTGACGAGATCCGCATCAAGCGGTCCGACGGCCGCGAGGGCTTGTTCTGGGTGGACTCCGTCCAGCGCTACCCGAAGAACGACTTCCCGACCCAGGCCGTCTACGGGCCCACGCCGGGAAGCGCGCTCCGGTTGATCACTTGCGGCGGGAGTTTCGACGCGGCGAAACGGTCCTATCGGGACAACATCGTCGTCTACGCCTCCCAGCGCTGGGGCTAGGGCGTGTCTGGCAAATCTCGTTCGTGGTCTTCGCGCCCAGGTGGTTCCTGGCGGCGTGGGTCCTTCGACCGAGTACGTCCAGTACGAGGCCGAAGGGCCCAC